>NZ_JBFODQ010000092.1:0-112519 GCF_040908355.1 Aeromonas sp. R2-2
GGCGCAGGCGTCCAGCAGCAGCTGATGGAGCGGGGTATAGGGGAGCATGGCGCCAAGGTAGGGGATGCCGGGGGCGATCCCCTCGGCCAGCGGCGCGGTTGTCAGTTGGGATTCTGACGGTCGATCATCGTTTTTTCGCTTGCGCAGCAAGGTGATGGGTCTGGCCTGAGAGGCGAGCAGCGTCCACTCTGCCTCGCAGCCGGTGACATGCAATTTGGCCTCGGCAAGGGAGCCCATCATCACCGCCAGCGGCTTGCGCGCGCGCCGCTTTAGTGTTCGCAATCTAGCCACACTCTGTTCATTGTGGGCATCGCATATCAGGTGATAACCCCCCATCCCCTTGACCGCAATCATCGCCCCCGCTTGCAGGGCTCTTGCCGCGGCCTGCAGGGCATCCTCGCGCTCGGCCAAGGCATCGCCACGGCCATTTCGCCAACTGAGATGGGGCCCACACTCGGGGCAGCTCACCGGCTGGGCGTGGTAGCGTCTGTCCAGCGGGTTTTCATAGGCAGCAGCGCAGCGCGGGCACATGGCAAAGCCTGCCATGGCGGTATGGGGGCGGTCGTAGGGGAGGCGGCGAATAATGGTGTAGCGCGGGCCGCAGTGGGTGCAGTTGGTAAAGGGGTAGCGATGGTGGCGATCGTTGGGATTGACCACGTCCCGGGCGCACGCCTCGCACATCCCCTGATCCGGCGAGATGGCGACCGTGGCGGCGCTCTGCTGCTGGCTGGCTTTAATTCGAAACTGGCCATGAAATTGGCCATCGAAGTCGGGATCATGAGCAAGGGGCAGTTCCCGTTCGCTGAAGTGATCGATGCGGCTAAGCGGCGGCGCCAGTTCTCGCAGTTCGCGGGCAAAGCTGGCCAGCTGCTCGGCGGAGCCTTCGGCGCCAATGGTGACGCCGTTGGCATCGTTCAAGACATAACCGGCAAGACCGTGGCGCAGCGCCAGCCCATAGACGAAGGGGCGAAAGCCCACTCCCTGAACGATGCCGTCGATATGAAATTCGCGGCGCAGCCGGTTGGCCACAAGATTGGCAGACACAGAGGGGGCGATGGTGGTGCTCATGCCGGCTCCATCTCATCTTGAGTGGCTGGGAGACGCAGCACCCGGCGTTCGTTCTCCTCGCGCCGCACCCAGCCATCCATCTCCATGCGCAGGCAGAACGGAATGGCGTATTTGCGCGACAAACCGGTGATCTCCTTGAGGGATGCCATGTCGATCAGATCTCCCACCTGCTGGCCCGCCAGCACTTCGGCGACCATCTGGTTGTAAAGCTCGGCGTCGTAGTAGATGGGGCCATCGAGCTGCACCAGATACTTGAGTCGCGCCAGATTGCGCAGCTGCTTTTGCAGGGCGCCTTTTTGTTGCAAGCCCTGCTGCAGGACGGCGGGCAGCTTGCGGGTGATAAAGGGATCCAGCTCCACGCCGCCGGGGCCCAGTTTACCGGGCTCGTAACCCTCCTTGCCTTGATCTCGCACCACTTTGAGCACCAGCTGCGCCTCTTCCCCCAGATCATCTTCCGACTCGCCGCTGCCTTGCTGCCACTTGTCATGGTGCAGGCGAATGAGCTGCTCGCTCTTGAGCTGCTGGAGCAGGGCCTGAGTGACCGGCAGGGCGATACCAAAGCGGGTCGCCAGCTCGGCGGCACTCAGCGGTTCGCTGGCCAGCGTGGCCAGCAGCTGATCGCGGCTCTGGGCCAGCCAGCAGCTATCCAGCAGCCACTCACCGAGGGGGGTGACCTGCTCTGGCCGCTGGTCAAAGCGGCTGGCCAGCACATAGCCATTGAGCCCCAGCTGCAGGGTGGCCGGGTTGTAGTGTTCGAGCTCATCTGGCAGCTCGCCCAGCAGGGTGTGCAGCGCCTTGCGTCTGGCGGGATGGATGTCGCCGCACCAGACGATGCGGGCGCCGTGCAGCAGTTCGCTGCTGCCGTGGCGAATGATGGCAAGCGGCTGGCCGAAGAAGCAGGGGATGGGGTTGGCAAAGATCAGCCGCGCCAGCCGGGTGTTTTTTATTGGCACAAAGCGCGCCCGGCCATGCCAGCTGCCAAGGGCCACTTCGACCTCCTTGTTGTGCAGAGAGGGGCGTAGCGCCTTGTCGCTCAGGCTCTCGGCGTTGAGCCGCACGATAAGGTGGGTTGCCGCCTCGCACTGGCCGACAGTGCTGGTAAGACAGTGACCGCGGGCCACCTCCTTGTGGGGCACTTTTTTAAGGCCCACCGCTACCCGGCAGACGGCACCAATCTCGTCGACGCTCTGGTGATAGGCCTGCAGGGAGCGCACCTGCACCTCCCGATCGGCAGGGTAGAGGCGCAGCTTGTCCCCCACCTTGAGGCGGCCCTGCTGCAAGGTGCCGGTAAGCACGGTACCGGTGCCGTTGGCGGTAAAGACTCTGTCTACATACAGGCGCGGGGCGGCCTGTTCGCGGGGAGCATGATGCTCAGCCATATCTCCCAGCTGGCAGACGATGGCGGCGTGCAGGGCAGCCATATTGGCGCCGGTTTTGGCGCTGACGCTGACGATATCGGGCACCATGCCGCTCTCGTCCATCACCCGCTCCAGCAGGCTCTCTTCAAGGAGCTCCAGCTCGTCAGGGGAGACCAGATCGCACTTGTTGATGCAGACCAGCAGGCGCGGCACCCCCATCGCTTTGAGCAGGCACAGGTGATCGCCGGTCATCGGCATCCACCCCTCGTCGGCTGCAATCACCAGCAGCACCAGATCCAGACTCCAGAGCCCCGCCACCATATTGCGGATATAGCGCTCGTGACCGGGCACGTCGATGACGCCTATGGTGTTGCCCTGACCGTCGTCGAAGTGGGCAAAGCCGAGATCCTGAGTCATGCCGATGGCCTGCTCATGGGCGCGGGCCGTGGTGATGCCGGTGAGGGCTTTGATCAGCAAGGTCTTGCCGTGATCTACGTGGCCGGCAAGGCCGATAACGGCGCGATAGGGGGTCATGGGATCAGGGCTCCTCGGTCGCATTTGTTGTATTGAACGGGGCGGGGAGCAGCAACTCCCTGAGTTGGGCGATCAGCAGTTCCATCTCGGTCGGCAGCAGGGTGGCCATATTGAGCAGCACCTTCTGCTGGCGCACGGTGGCGATGACCGGCATCGGCAGTTCGCGCAGATCATCGAGCAGCTGCTGGGCCGGGCGCGGGTCGGTGCATTCGAGCGCGGGCGCCGGGTAGAACTCGTCCGGCAGGGTGCCGCCGCCCACCACCAGCTGGGCGGGAACGGGCACAAAGCAGCCGGGCAGGGCGGCCATCAGCTGGTCGGCTCTCGCCTGCATGGCGGCCGGATTGCTCAGGGTGCGATGGGCGATACCCTCGCCGACGGGAGATTTGTTGAGCTTGTGGATGAGCAGCCGTTCGAGCAGGGAGTAGACGATGCGGCTCGGGCGGAAGGTACGCATCATGGGGTGTTTTTCCAGCCGCTTGATAAGGTCACTGCTGCCACTGATGATGCCCGATTGCGGGCCGCCCAAGAGCTTGTCGCCTGAGTAGCAGACCAGATCCGCTCCCGCCTTGATGTACTGGCGAACCGAGGTTTCGTCCGGCGCAAACTCTTCGGTGGTCAATCCCGAACCCTGATCCACCGCCAGCACCACGTGCTCGGGCAGGGCGCGGGCCACTTCGCCGATATCGGGGGATTCGGTAAAGCCGCGAATGGCGAAATTGGATCTGTGTACCATCAGTACCAGCGCGGTCTGATCGGTGATGGCATCGAGGTAATCTTTGGCGGTAGTGATATTGGTGGTACCCACCTCCACCAGTTTGGCGCCGGAGAGGGCCAGAATATCGGGGATGCGAAAGCCGCCGCCAATCTGGATCTGCTCGCCGCGCGAGACGATCACCTCGCGCCCCTTGGCCACCTCCTGCAGCAGCAAAAAGAGCGAGGCGGCGTTGTTGTTGACCACCAGCGAATCCTCGGCCTGGGTGAGGCAACGGAGCAGGGGAGCGATCAGCCCCTTGCGCCCGCCGCGCTTGCCGGTGGCGAGATCCAGCTCCAGATTGTTGTAGCCGGTGTTGAGGTCACGCACCTCGTCCCACAGCTCGTGACTTAATGGCGAGCGCCCCAGATTGGTATGCACCAGGGTGCCGGTGGCGTTGATCACCCGGGTTTGACGCTGGCGCAACTGCTGTTGGCAGCGTTTTGCAATCAGCACCTCGATCTGCTCGGGGGCAACGCCATGCTGGCGAAAATCTTCGCACTGGCGCAGCTCGCTCAGGGTGTCGCGCACCGCTTGGGTCACCAACGGGCGGCTCAGCGTCTCGATAAACCCGGCGAGAAAGGGTTGCTGCAGCAGCTGTTCTACTTGCGGCAAGCGGCGCGTTGGTTGCTGGCCGGGCTGTTGCTGTGAATCTGGCAGTGAATCGTCGGCAGCCGTACCTGATGCGGGCTGGCGGTGGGGGATGGCTGGCGCGTGAGACGAGTTCGGCATGGGATTACCAGTGCAGTGCGTGGGTTCGGGAGGAGCACCGGTTTGCCGATAGAGAGGCCGAGCTGACGGGTTATGGCACTGCTGGCGATTTGCGGATGAGTGCAAACTGGGTGCATCAATGAGCGGGTATAAATTAATGCTGCATCGATGCTGATAAATTAATTTTTGGCCAGCGAGATAACCTGAGTTCGGATTATATTGGCAAGCGGCAAGCACCTTTTTTAAGGTATTGCTTCAAACATATTGAACAAACAATGGAAATAACATCCAGGCCGAAAAATTCAGCGGGAGAGTATTTGTTCAATAGATAAATTTGGCGGAAGAGGCAGGAATCGAACCTGCCAAAGCCTTCTCGGCTCACATCGGTTTTGAAGACCGAGGAGGCCACCAGACCCCATCAACTTCCGTAACGGTCGCCATTTTGTGGCAAATTTCTGTGACTGGCAACGCTTTTTTTGTCATAAAAAATCGAGAGTTAGCGATTTTTTGAAAAAATCAAAGAACCTTGTTTTATATCAAATTCAGCACAATTAGCCCGATGTTTTTAATTTAACATCGGGCCTCGATCACATTGCCGTAACCGTTGGTCAATAACGGTCGTTAACAACTCGCTAAATAATCACCGATTGGCGTTGGCAATATTCCACTGATCCAGTTTATCTATTAACAGACCGGTATCCCTGGCGGCATCAAGATGCTGATAAAGATAATCCATCGCCTCGCTCACCATCTCGGTCATCGGGAAGGAGAATGCCACGATGGCCGGTTGTACCCCGACAAAGATCACCTCGGGGACAAAGGTCTTGAGCTCGTCGATCAGGAAATTGAGCGGCATATTGTGGGTCGAGAAGATAAACATCTCGGCGATGGTCTCGGGGGGGATCACCTGCAGGGTACCCGCCTTCTCGCCGATCTCGGCGGCATCCACCAGCACTACCCGCTCCGGTTGCAGCTCCCGCACCTTGTAGACCACATTTTCCGGCGCGATGCCGCCGTCGATATGGATCCAGCCGGGCAGGGGGGCGGCCTGCAGCTTGTCGGCAAGATAGGGGCCGGCACCGTCGTCCCCCATCATGGCATTGCCCACGGTCAACACGAGATTGCAGCCCATCAGCGGCTCCTTACCATCAGGTACATATGGGGGTCGTTAAAGAGGGCGGTGAGCTGATCCATAAAGGTGTTGGTCCAGCCCAGCTCCTGCTCATCGAGTAGATTGTCGGCCTTGCGCAGCCGGTCGAAGGCGCAGGCCAGCATATGGCAGTGCTCGCGATAGATGGTGATCTCGCCAAAGGTGAGAAACCCCTCCATCTTGCGGCGCGCCTCGCTCCCCTCTGGCAGCTTGGCTACCCAGTCGCGATAACCGATCAGCGAGCAGACCAGGTCTGCTCGCAGGCAATCGACGATGCCGAGGTGATGGCCGATGGCGAGGCTGTAGTACATCACCTCCCTGGCCTCTTCCGGCACGTCGAACTGCTCGTCGACGAACTTGCGCGAGAGGCGATAGAAGAAAACCTCGTCAGCCATGCACCGCCTCTCCCTTGCCGGCCGCCCGGTTGAGGCAGGCGTTTGCGAGGTTGTTGACGATCTCCGAGAGGCGGGGATCATCGTGCTGATCGAGGTAGCTCTGGATGCGCAGATCCACATCCTGCTGGGTTGCCCCTTCGAGCAGGGCCATGAACTCGTCGGCGATGATCCGCCCCTGCCGATAACCGGCCATGCGGCGCGCTTCGCGCTCGATCATCACCCGAATTTCGTTGGGGATGCCGGTGTGGCGCAGCTCGACCCGCTCACCCGGTTGCACCTCGTGACTGGTGGCTTTGAGTTTCTGCTCAAGCAGACCGAGCGCCACCGCAAAGCCGTAGATGGTAGCCGCCGGTGTCGGAGGGCAGCCGGGGATATAGACATCCACCGGCACGATCTTGTCGGTGCCGCCCCAGACGCAGTAGAGGTCGTGGAAGATGCCGCCGTCACAGCCGCAGGCGCCGTAGGCGATGCAGATCTTGGGATCGGGCGCCGCCTCGTAGGCGCGCAGGGCCGGTACCCGCATTGCCCGGGTCACCGCGCCGGTAAAGAGCAGGATGTCGGCGTGGCGGGGGGAGGCGACCACCTTGATGCCGAAACGCTCGGCATCGAACAGCGGGGTGATGGTGGCGAAGATCTCGATCTCGCAGGCGTTGCAGCCGCCGCAATCGACCCGGTAGACATAGGCCGAGCGGCGAATGTCCTTGAGCAGGGTCTTCTTGAGTTTGGTGATCTCGGGATCCTGTGCCAGCGGCACGGCGCGGGTATGGGCATGGCCGACAACCGGTTCTATGCCTTTGATCTTGCTCATCACATCCACTCCTTTTGTGCGGCCATCGGTGTGGCTATCGGTGTGATCAGGGCCGAGTCAGGCTGGCTCAGCATGCTCTGTTTTCGTTTGCAGTCGGGGCAGTGGTGCAGTCGCTCCGGGGTGGCCAGCGGCGTGCCAGCTTGCTTGAGGGTGTCCTCCACCAGTGCTACCAGTTTGCTCGGGGCAAAGTAGGTGCCGCACAGGGTGCAGGGGGCCAGCGCGAAGCGGGCCTCCTCATAGAGATCCGCCTTGTTGGTCACCGCCAGTTCGAACTCGGGGGAGAGCGCGATGGCGCGAGTCGGGCAGACCTCCTCGCAGCGGCCGCAGAAGATGCAGCGCGCCATGGAGATCTCCCAGCGCCGTTCGCCGGTCTCCATGTCCACTTCCATCACCAGCGCGTTGGCCGGGCAGGCCTTGGTGCAGGCTGCGCAGGCGATGCACTGATCCGCCTGATATTTGGGTTTGCCGCGAAAATCCCGGTTCACATCAATAGGGGCGAAGGGGTACTTGGCGGTCGGGGTGCCAGCCTTGAGGATGGTCTTGAACAGCTTGATCATGATGACCCCTTATTTCAGCGGAGAGTTTTTGCGATCGATACCGTAGCGCTCGATCTCCTTGTAGGAGACCACGGTGGATTTGCCCTTCCTGGGGTCGACCAGGGTGACCCGGTCGGTACAGGAGTAACAGGGATCCAGACTGCCGATGATGAGCGGTGCATCCGCCACGGTATTGCCGCGCAGCATGTAGCGCAGAGCAGGCCAGTTGGCGTAGGTGGCGGCGCGGCAGCGCCAGCGGAACAGCTTCTGGTTGTCCCCGGTCATGCTCCAGTGGACGTTCTCGCCGCGGGGCGCCTCGGTAAAGCCCAGCGCAAACTTGCCCGGCTGGTAGGTGAAGCCTTCGGTGAGCAGTGGCCCTTCCGGCAGGTGCTCAAGGCCGAACTCAATCATGTCGAGGGAGTCGTAGAGCTCGTGGATGCGTACCAGCACCCGGGATTGCACATCGCAACCCGCCTTGGTCTGGATCTCCATCGGCAACTCGCGGTAGCCGGCAAAGTCGTGGACCCGGCGCACGTCACGCTTGAAGCCGCTCGCCCGCACCATGGGGCCGACGCAGCTGAAATCGCGGGCAATTTGCGGGTCGAGCTTGCCGATACCGATGAGGCGGGAGGAGATGTTGGCGGTATCCAGCAGCATGGCCACCAGGGGTTTGAGCTCATCACGGAGCTCCCGTACCAGCTGGGCACCCTTGATGCGATCTTCCTTGAAGATGTCGCGGCGCACCCCGCCAATCAGGTTGAGACCGTAGGTCTTGCGCGCGCCGGTGAGCAGCTCGGCCAGGGTCATGGATTTTTCCCGCACCCGGAAGAACTGCATAAAGCCGGTGTCAAAACCGGTGAAGTGGCTCGACAGGCCGATGTTGAGGATATGGCTGTGCAGGCGCTCCACCTCCAGCAGCACGGCGCGGATCATCTTGGCCCGCTCGGGTACCGGAATACCCATGGCGTTCTCCACCGAGGTGGTGTAGGCGACGCTGTGGGTAAAGCCGCAGATGCCGCAGACCCGGTCGGTCAGGAAGGCCACTTCGTTGTAGCCCATCCGGGTTTCCGCCAGCTTCTCCATGCCGCGATGGACATAGAAGAGGCGGTAGTCGGCATCGATGATGTCTTCGCCATCGACGAACAGACGAAAGTGGCCCGGCTCGTCCGAGGTGATGTGCAGCGGGCCGACCGGCACGATGCGGTTGGCATCACTGCCCAGTTCGTTGACGAAGGGGTAGGTCTCGGTGTCGGTGGTGGGCATCGGGCGCTGGCGATAATCCATGGCGTCCTTGCGCAGCGGGTGGATATCCTCCGGCCAGTCGTCCGGCAGCACCAGACGGCGTTCATCCGGCAGACCGATGGCGCGCAGGCCGTACATGTCGCGGATCTCCCGCTCGCCCCACACCGCCGCCGGAATGGTCGGGGTGATGGAGGGGTACTCCTGGGTATCGGCATCCACCAGCACCTTGACGGTGATCCAGCACTTGGTGTCGCCCTCCATGGAGAAGACGTGGTAGACGGCGAAGTGGCCGTTGAGGCTGCGCTCGTCATTGGCAAAGGAGAGCGGAAGCCAGCCCCCCAGCTGGTGGAAGATCAGGCTGGCGGTCTCGACCAGACTGGTGGGCTTGACGGTAATGGTGGCCTGATCGGCGGTTTGCCACTCCTCGTCGACGATGGCGTGGGGCAGTTGTGCTCGCACCTGCTGGATGTAGTCGCAGCCGATGCGATCCGAAATGGCGATGGTCATGCAGTTCTCACTTTAATGTTCGGGAATGAGCATTCGGTAAAGGTGAAATCGGAAAAAGTTGCTGTGCTGGCGGGCATGGTTCAGATCCCGACCAGATAGGCGAGCAGCGCCAGCAGGGCCAGCCCCAACCCGTAGCGGGTGAGCTTGTGGGTGCGCACGAACTGGGTGCGGGCCATGGCGTTTTCGATGATGCCGGCCAGCAAAAAGGCCACCAGCAGCTTGCAGGCGAGGATCAGCGCCGCGCCGATGAGCGCAGGCAGACTCCAGTTGGCCGCCTTGCCGAAGGGGAGGAAAATCACCAGAAAGAGCTGCACCACCACCAGTTGCTTGAGGCCGATGGAGAGCTTGAGCAGGGCCAGCCCCGCACCGGAATACTCGGTGAGCGGCCCCTCCTGCAGCTCCTGCTCGGCTTCGGCGCAGTCAAAGGGCAGCTTGCCCATCTCGACAAACACCGCGAAGGCGCAGGCTGCGCCCGCCAGCAGGGTGGCAACCGGCGCGGCCAGTGGCTGGGTCGCCACATAGTTGCTGATGTTGCCCAGATCCGAGCTGCCCACCATCATCGCCATGATGAAGCAGGCGAGCACCAGAATGGGCTCCACCAGAATGCCGAGGGTCAGTTCGCGGCGGGCACCAATACCTGCAAACATGCTGCCGCTGTCGAGCCCCGCCAGCGAAAAGAAGAAGCGGAAGATGGCGAACAGATAGATATCGGTGATGAGATCCCCGGCGATGGGGAAGGGGGACTCGTGAGTCAGGGTCGGCAGCGCCATCCCCACCAGCAGCAAGGCGGCGATCAGCAGCGCAGGCATCAGGTTGAAGATGATGCCGGCAGGCTCGGGGGTCACCTCCTGACGGCGCAGGAGTTTGGCGATATCCCGGTAATCCTGCAGCAGGCCCGGCCCCTGACGGGAGTGCATCTTGGCTCGCAGCACCCGGTTGAAACCGGTGGCGAGCGGCGCCAGCGCCAGCATGGCGATGGCCTGGGTCAGGGCGAGGGCAACCATGCCCCAGCTCGGCATTTCAAGAACAGGCATATCAGACTCCTACAGCCATCAGGATAAAGAGCGCCAGCACAATGCCGTGCAGCAGCCAGCCGGTCGTCCCGCTGGTATCGCTCACCCCGTGCAGGGCGCTGGCCAGATCGAGCTGCGGCTGCTTGCGATAGAGCGGCGCGCAGAGTTGGCGCAAGGTGTGGGTGACACCGCCAGAGGTGAGGCTCATGCGCTCCTCGTAGGCGTAACCACAAGCCCACGGGGTGCCAGCGTGACGACGACCCAGCTTGGGCCCCTTGAAGATGGTCAGTACCAGCAGCGGGATCAGGAACAGCCCCAGCAAGGTGATGGCGATAACGGGCGGGGAGAGGATCGCCTGGCTGCTATCGAGTGGCAGCAGGGTGGCGCCGGTGGCCACGTTCATTTGGCCGCTTACCAAGGCTTGGCCATAGCTGGCAATATGGGGGGCAATCCAGGGGGCGCCCAGACCCAGCACCAGACAGACCGCAGCCAGCAGCAGGGTGCCTGCCACCATGGCCCCCGGCACTTCGCGGGCGTGGCTCGCGTGTTCACTGCGCGGGGCACCGCAGAAGCAGATGCCATACACCTTGACGAAACACATCACCGCCATGGCGCCGGTTACCGCCAGCATCACTACCGCGAGCGGTGCGACGACAGAGGTGCCGAGTTTGGTCATGGAGAGCAGGGATTGGTAGATAAACCACTCGCTGACAAAGCCGTTGAGCGGCGGCAGCGCCGAGATGGCCATGGCACCGATGAGGAACGCCAGCGCAGTCCAGGGCATCAGCTTGGCAAGACCACCCATCTTGTCCATATCCCGGGTGTGCAGGCGGAACATCACCGAACCGGTGCCCATAAAGAGCAGGCTCTTGAAGATGGCGTGGTTGAGCAGGTGATAGAGGGCGCCGAGCAGCCCCAGCACCACCAGTGCCGGTTGCTGGTTGGCGATGCCGATCATGCCGATGCCCATCCCCATCAGGATGATGCCGATGTTCTCCACCGTGTGGTAGGCGAGCAGCCGCTTGAGATCGTGCTCGGCCAGCGCAAACAGCACCCCGAGTACTGCCGAGCAGGCGCCGAAGATCAGCACTACATAGCCCCACCAGAGCTGGCTGGCGCCGAGAAAATCGATGCTGACCCGCAAGATGCCAAAGAGACCCAGCTTCACCATCACGCCGGACATCAGCGCCGAGATATGGGACGGCGCAACGGGCTCGGCCACCGGCAGCCAGCCGTGTAGCGGCACGAAACCGGCGCGCAGGCCAAAGCCGCAGAAGCTGAGCAGGAACACCAGAGAGGCCAAACCGCCCGCCAGATGGTGCTCGCGCAGCGCGGCGAACTCCAGCGAGCCAGATTCGCGGCAGAGCAGCCAGAAGGCGATCAGCACCAGCGCCATGCCGATATGGTTCATCACCAAGTAGAGGTGGCTCTGTTTGGCGGCCTCGGGGTTGGTCTTGACCAGCCAGTAGGTGGTGAGGGTCACCAGCTCGTAGCAGAGCAAGAAACCGAGCGCGTTGTCGGCCAGTACCATGCCCACCATGGCAAAGAGGAAGAGGTTCATCAGCGCGCCGATGGCCACATCCCCCTTGCCCTGATATTCGCGGATATAGGCAAAGGAGTAGAGGGCGACGGCAACGCCGACGGTGCTAATCACCAGCAGCATCAGCGCGGAGAGCATATCGAGGTGCACCGAGCCCAGCAGCCAGAGTTGGCCGTCGACGGGGGCGCCCTGGGCAAAGATCTGGATGGCGGCGACCAGACCCGCGAGCGAGCCCAGCAGGGCAAAACCGCTATTGAGGCGGTTGGCCAGTGCGGGCAGCTTTTGCAGGAGCAAACCGGCGGCAGCGCCCAGCAAAAAGAGCAGGAGCGTAGCCATTACAAGGGGGGACAACATCAGCGAACTCCCTCTGTGGTAGATAAATCGGATGCAGGGAGCGCCGTGGCAGGCGCCGAGAAGGCAGAGGCCCCTTGCGGGTTGGTGTCGGCCGCTTGTTGACGACGGATACGCGCGGCGCGTTCGGTGTCGCCGTCATTGACCAGCTTCAGTGCCTGGGAGGGGCAGGCTCCGACACAGGCCGGGCCATCGGTGCGAAACTCGCATAGGTCGCACTTGACCGCGATGCTGCGCACCCCTGGCTCCCAGCTCAGCAGATCCTCGCCAAAGCAGCGCAGGCCGGCGGAGGTGGAGGGGTTGCTGGAGCGGATGGAGCAGGGGATATAGGTGTCGTAACTGGTGGCCACGGCCACCGGACGGCTGCCACCGCTCTGGATAGCGCCAAAGGGGCAGGCCACGGCGCAGAGATTGCAGCCGATGCAGAGCGACTCGTTGAGTTGCACGCAATCGCCGGTCTGGCGAATGGCCTCGACCGGGCACACCTTGATGCAGGGGGCATCGTCACAGTGACGGCACTGAACCGGCATGGTCGCCTGCTCGTGTCGCATAACGGTTAAACGGGGGGCTTGCTGCAAACCTTGCGCCTTGTGTACCTCGCTGCAGGCCGCCATACAGGTGCCACAGCCGATACAAAGCTTGGGGTCAGCGATAACGAAGCGGTTCATAGCCTACCTTGTCGTGTCGCGAACGGAGAAAGTAGGGGCAGGTTGGCAAGATACGGGCCAGATTGATTTTTGCAGCGAAATTGGTTTTAAGTGGCTGTTTTTAAATAAATAAAAATCTTCGTGTGGTTGGATGAACGAGCTGATGTGGCTGTCGAACTGTGACGTTCGTCACTTGTGACGAAGCCGCCAAGAGGGTTCGTCACCTTGGAAAACGCAGCATGAGTAGGGTGCAAAGAACGAAGTGAATTGCACCGTTTGCAGCATATGGTCGCCGTGGTTTGCTCCCTTCTCCCCTTGCGGGAGAAGGGTTGGGGATGAGGGGGGAAGTAATCGGGGGTAATGCAAACAACAGAGGGAGGCCAATGCCTCCCTCTCTATTGCTGACGTTTTCTATGTCATTAAGAGGCCATCCAGAGGCCATCAACCCGCCATCAGATATCCACCTGGGATCCCAGTTCGATGACCCGGTTGGGCGGGATCTCGAACTGATCCGGCGCCCGCAGGGCGTTGCGCTGCAGCAGCATAAAGAGCTTGCCGCGCAGATAGAGATACCAGGGGCGGTCTTTCATGATGAGCGACTCGTGGGCCATAAAGAACGAGGTCTCCATCATCCGGCAGCTTAGCCCCTCGGCGTTGCAGCGGTGGAAGATCTCCTCCACGTTCGGGGTCTCGCGCCAGCCGTAGCTTGCCACTACCCGCCAGAAGGTGGGGGAGAGCTGCTCGATGCAGACCCGGCGCACATTGTGGACGTAGGGCACCTCTTCCACCCGCAGGGTGAGCAGGATGATCCGCTCGTGCAGCACCTTGTTGTGCTTGAGGTTATGCAGCAGCGCATGGGGGATCACATTGACCACCCGTGACATATAGACCGCAGTGCCGGCCACCCGGGTCGGCGGGGATTTCTCCAGCGAGGCGATCATCGGCTCAAGGGAGTTGCCGTGCTCGTTCAGGCGGCGAATAAGCTGGAAACGCTCGCTCTTCCAGCTGGTCATCACAGTGAACATCACCGCGCCCAGGGTGAGCGGCAGCCAGCCGCCGGAGAAGATCTTGGCGAGGTTGGCGGCAAACAGCGGCACGTCGATACAGAGCAGCGCGGCAAACAGAATGGCCACCAGATACTTGTTCCAGTGCCAGCTGTTCTTGGCCACCGAGCAGGAGAGGATGGAGGTGAGCACCATGGTGCCGGTCACCGCGATGCCGTAGGCCGCCGCCAGATTGCTGGAGTGCTCGAAGCTCATGATGACGATCACCACCGAGATATAGAGCATCCAGTTGATGACCGGAATATAGATCTGGCCGGACTCCTGTTCGGAGGTATGAACGATGCGAATGGGGGAGAGATAACCGAGGCGCACCGCCTGCCGGGTCAGCGAAAAGACCCCGGAGATCACCGCCTGCGAGGCGATCACCGTCGCCATGGTCGCCAGCAGCAGCAGCGGCACCAGCGCCCATTTCGGGGCGAGCAGGAAGAAGGGGTTGGCAATGGCGGCGGGATTGCTCAGCAGCAGCGCCCCCTGACCGAAGTAGTTAAGCACCAGGGAGGGCAGCACCACGATAAACCAGGCGAGGCGAATTGGATTTTTGCCGAAGTGGCCCATATCCGAGTAGAGCGCCTCCACCCCTGTGATCGCCAGCACCACGGCGCCGAGGGCAAAGAAGGAGGTGGTCTGGTACTGGATAAAGAAGCGCACCGCCCAGATGGGATTGAGCGCACCCAGCACCTCGGGGTTATGGATGATGCCGCGCAGCCCCAGCACCGCCAGCGTCATAAACCAGATCAGCATGATGGGGGCAAACAGCTTGCCCACCATGGCGGTGCCATGTTTCTGGATGGCAAACAGCAGGGTCAGCACCAGCACCGAGAGGGTGACGATATAGGGGTCGAGGGCGGGGGTGAGAATGCTCAGGCCCTCGATGGCCGACATCACCGACATCGCCGGGGTGATCACCACCTCGCCATAGAAGAAGCTGCCGCCAATCAGGCCGAGGATGATCAGCAGTGGCGTCCAGCGGGTGGAGGCGTTGCGGGTCGCCAGCGACATCAGGGTGAGAATGCCACCCTCGCCAGCGTTGTCGGCCCGCATCACAAAGGAGAGGTACTTGACCGACACCACCAGGATCAGCAGCCAGAAGATCAGCGAGAGAAAGCCGAGAATGGAGGTCGGCTCGACGCCGAACCCGAATTGACCTGACAGGCACTCGCGCAAGGTATAGAGCGGGCTGGTGCCGATATCGCCATAGACTACGCCAATCGCCGCCAGCATGACGCCGGGAGTGGCTTGTTGTTTATCACAGTTCATGAGTTCATCTTGTCAGTTTGATGTTTACACGTTTGCCAACGCACAGCTGCCCGACCTACCAACAGAGTCGTGATATTTAATCGGGAGAGAATTAATGGATTGCGATGGGAAAGGGCGCTAACGGAATAGTGATCTGCTTGTCATGGAACACAGTCTGTTCATCTGTCATTAAGCTTATAATGACACACACTCTGCGGGACTATGCTCAGTTATAAATAATCAAAAGTTCAATTTGAGTAAGAGAATTAATTATCCGGCGATTGAAATATATGGAGGGGAAGCGGGCAACTGATTGTTTTATCTAGCGAAGTGGTTTGGCTAAAATCTTTTTCCAAAACGGATAATAAATAGACGATAAAGTAATCGCTAATTAAATGCTGGAAGGATGGCAAAGGGGAGGGGGGGGAGCAATGGAGTCTTTATTTGCGCGGGGAAAATGTAGGGTGCAATGAACGAAGTGAATTGCACCAAATATTGAAAGAAGCAAGAGGTGCAATGCGCTGCGCTTATTGCACCCTACGGTAATTACTACTCTCCATGATAGTGCTTCAATAAAAAATAGCGGTCAGGACTATTTTTAACGCCGCTCACTTTACCGACTGTTTTAAATCCCATTTTTTCATAAAATTTGGGTGCCTGAAATGAGAGAGTGTCGACTTGAGCAGCAATGCATCCCCGTTTTTTTGCCTCACGTTCAGCAATCTCCATTAATTGAATGCCGAGACCCTGTCCTCTCTTGTCATTGTGTACCCAAAGTACTTCGATCAACAGTTGATGATAAATAGTACGTCCGGCAATGCCACCGACAACTTCGTCATTATCATCATGCATGGCAACAATTAAGGGTTGGGAGCGTTCCTCACCCATTTTATCAAAGTTAAATTGTCTTAGGTTATCAACAAGTACATTGAAGATGTCATCTTTATGTTCATTATGGATTTTTATATTCATCAAATCTGACTCCATTAAAATATAATCGTAGGGTACAATGAGCGAAGTGAATTGCACCAAATATTGAAAGAAGCAAGAGGTGCAATGCTTCGAGTTTATTACACCCAATGGTTCTATTTCGGAGGTTCAAAGTTTTCCATCATGGTTTTAATTACAGACATAGGTGTTTGTCCATGAAACATGATACGTAGAAAAATGCCATCCATTAAAACTACTTCCTTTACACCATCGCCAATAAATACTGACTTTCCTTTGTGTTTATATGGTCTTTTCCCAGTCTTATCCAATAAGCCTTGCTCTTTATTTGTTGCAAATCGTACGGAGTAACCACTTTTATTACATTCTTCTAGTAATTTTTCAATGCATATACCCATACAAACATGTTTCCTTCCAAACAGTACGTCAAATTTGTACTCATCGGGAATATCTCGACTAAATATTGGAAGTGCTAAAGGGTTATACATACAGTCAATCAATCGTTTTCTTGGGCATTCAGGTGTTCCTCCTGCGTTATCAAACCAGTGATTAAATATGATATGCCCACCAATACGCATATGTTCTGATGCATATACACCTAAAAATAAGCAATTATCAATGACATCTATAGCCCATCCTTTGTCATGTGCTTTTTTTAGGGTATGAGTTAGTTGGTCATCCCAATTTTCCATAGGAAAAAAGGGCTCCGGAATTTTTATTTGTTCATTTGTATCTGGATCAACACCATGTCCTGTGTTGAGGATGGAGGTAACATGTAACATTCTATTCATCTGGCGAAACATGCGATGAAGTTGTTTAATCGCTTGCTCGCCCTCTTGTTGGGCAAAATAGTGTAGGGCTTGATCACATTGAGAATGCATATAGAAGTCCATAAAATCACCAATTTTGGCGTTCATTTTCCCCTCTTTAACTTCTACTATTTTTAACCCTTTGTTTGGATCGCACTCGAGTAAATCTCCAATTTGGATAAATGAGGTTAAGTCAGATATTAATGATACGGTATCTGGTTTTTCTTTTAATGATTCTTTAGCCGCAAATACAACTGACTTAAAATTACTGTTGTATAGATCTGGCTGAGGTATGGCCTTGAAAAACCTCCTCGCATAAGCAAGTTGACTCCCCAATAATTGCCACGCTATTGCATCCGCTATGCCCCTGATTATTAGCTCTTTGGGCGCGTCGATTTTTTCTCCGCTTAGAACAATGTCGATAATATCATCTTGAGCTGACATCATCCCCTGATTGGCAGAACTGTAGAATTGTTTTCTAAGTTCCTCATCATTTCTTAGTGTATCTATATTTGGTATTTTTCCCCATAGATGACTCGAACCTTGACATGCTTTACTATAGAGCCGTCTAGTTAAATCTTCGTACTCGGGAGGGAACGCCTGATATCTTAGAGTTTTAACTAAGTCATACTTTACTTTTGTATGTTTCTTTTTACCCAACTTCGTATCCTCGCAAGTGTGGTGAAGATAAAACTAGGCTTAATAAAACTCTAAATAGTTAGATAGCCAAGCCTACAATTTTTATTGCTTAATAGAGCTGGTTGCCAAGTGGCACATATTAACCGGAGGGATAGAAAACTGAAGGGGCAGGGGCCTAAAATCGGCTCTGGCTCAACAAATCAGTCAATAAGCGGCTCATTTTTGTTCGGTTTAACTTGATGATGGCCTGCCAATTCGATAGCAAAACCAAACAACTTGTCATCGCCTCAAGCGGCTTTGGCGTGCTGCACAGTCCATTTTGGATCCTTGGTATGGTTTTTCTCCCCGGATGTCGTTCCTCCACTTGTCCGGTTTGGGATGGCCGAACCTTGCTGCAAACTCCTCTGAACGGCTCCGTTAAACGGCTGGGGCAGGGGCTGGTCAGCCGGTGTCGAGCTCGTCACTTTTGTCGTGTCGATCACACTTCCCACCCCGTCGCCACCCTCGTCAGAGGTAGCAATCAGCGCGCTTCTCTTTCTGATTACTCCTTTATTTTCAGTTGCTTGTAAATTTTTATCGCGCCATTCGCCTGTTTTGGTCTGATAAATGCTTTGTGGGGGGCTGGCCGCCTCTTTGCCTGTCGGCGGGCGGCCCGGTGTAACGAACCATTTAGGATCCCTCTCTATGAACAGCTTCGTGATTGCAGATCCCAGTCTCTGTATTGGGTGTCGTACCTGTGAGGTGGCCTGCGCCGTTTCACACCAGTCAGGGTCTTGCAGCGGGACCCTTGAGCGGGAGGGCGGCCTGCATCTTGCCATCGAGGATGGACATCTGGTCTCCAGGGACAGCTACTTTCAGCCGCGTCTGAAGGTGATCGTGGGCAGCAAGGTGACCACGCCGGTGCTCTGCCGCCAGTGTGAAGACAAGCCGTGCGCCATGGCCTGCCCGAACAATGCCATCGTCAGCGAGGATGGTTGCGTCAAGGTGTTGCAGGAGCGCTGCATCGGCTGCAAGTCCTGCGTAGTGGCCTGTCCTTACGGCGCCATGGCGGTGGTGCTCAAAGAGGTGCCCCCGACTGCCGATGCGCTCTTCAAGCGTCCGCAGACCAAGGCGCAGGCGCTCAAGTGCGATCTCTGCCGTCACCGCGAGGCGGGCCCGGCTTGTGTCGAGGTGTGTCCGACCCAGGCGCTGCGGCTGGTCACGCCGGAGCATCTTGAAAACCTGAACCGGCAGAAACAGTTGGCCAGTGCCGAGGCACTGCTGGCGATGCCGGCGCGGGTGTGAGCGGGCTTGCCGAGCCGTTTTTCGTTAACAAACAAGAGTGTGAGTCATGAAAAAAGTCATTACCGTGTGCCCCTATTGCGGCACCGGTTGCAAAATCAACCTGCTGGTTGAAAACGACAAGGTGGTGGGGGCCGAAGGCGCCAACGGCCGGACCAACGAGGGGCAGCTCTGCCTCAAGGGCTATTACGGTTGGGATTTCTTGAACGACACCAACCTGCTGACCCCCCGTCTCAAGAGCCCGATGATCCGCCGCGAGCGCGGTGGCAAGTTCGAGGCGGTCTCCTGGGATGAGGCGATCGCGTTCGCCAGCAGCCGTCTCTCTGCCATCAAGGCGAAATATGGCCCGGACGCCATCATGACCACCGGCTCTGCCCGTGGCCCGGGCAATGAAGCCAACTATGTGATGCAGAAATTTGCCCGTGCGGTGATTGGGACGAACAACGTCGACCACTGCGCGAGGGTGTGACACGCACCCTCAGTCTCCGGTCTGGAGACAACTGTAGGCAACGGCGCCATGAGCAACGCCATTCCCGAAATTCAAGAGACCAAGTGCCTGCTGGTGTTTGGTTACAACGCTGCTGACTCTCACCCCATCGTCGCCCGCCATATCCTCAAGGCGAAGGCAAACGGGGCCAAGGTGATTGTGTGTGATCCCCGCATGGTGGAGACCGCCCGCATCGCCGATCAGTGGCTGCCGCTCAAAAACGGTTCCAACATGGCGCTGGTTAACGCCTTCGCCAACGTGTTGATCAATGAAGGGCTCTACAACAAGGCCTTTGTCGCCAACTACACCGAAGGGTTCGAGACCTTCAAGGCGACCGTGGCCAAGTACACCCCGGAATATGTCGAGGGGATCACCGGCCTCAAAGCCGCCGATATCCGCGCCGCCATTCGCACCTATGCCGAGTCGCCTGCGTCCATGATCCTGTGGGGCATGGGGGTGACCCAGTACGGTCAGGCGGTGGATGTGGTCAAGGGGCTGGCGGGTCTGGCGCTGCTGACCGGCAACTTTGGTCGCCGCGGCACCGGTTGCGGGCCGGTGCGTGGTCAGAACAACGTGCAGGGCACCTGTGACATGGGGATGCTGCCGCACCAGTTCCCGGGTTATCAGTCAGTGGCCGATCCCGCCATCAGCGCCAAGTTCGCCAAGGCGTGGGGCGTGGCGTCCCTCTCCCAAAAGCCCGGCTATCGCCTGACCGAGCTTGGCCACAAGGTGGAGGAGGGCAAGTGCAAGGCCTTCTACATCTTCGGTGAAGATCCGGCCCAGACCGAAGCTGACTTGGGTCAGTTCCGCCGCACTCTGGCGGGGATGGAGCTGGTGATCGTGCAGGATATCTTCATGACCCAGACCGCCGAGATGGCGGATGTCATTCTGCCCGCCACCAGCTGGGGCGAGCACGAAGGGGTCTACAGCTCGGCAGATCGCGGCTTCCAGCGCTTCTACAAGGCGGTGACGCCCCCTGAGAACGTGAAGCCGGACTGGGCCATCTTCTCGTTGATGGCGACCGCCATGGGTTATCCCATGGAGTACCACAACACCGAAGAGATCTGGGACGAGATGCGTGCGCTCTGCCCGCTCTATGCCGGGGTCAGCTACGACAAGATGGCCGATCTCAAGAGTGTGCAGTGGCCCTGTCCGACCGAGGATCACCCGGGCACCAGCACTCTGTTCGAGGGGAATGTGTTCACCACCCCGAGCGGCAAGGGTCAGCTGATCGCCTCCGAGTGGCGGCCGCCGCTGGAGCAGCCCTGTGCCGAGTACCCGCTGGTGCTCTCCACCGTGCGCGAGGTGGGTCACTACTCCTGCCGCTCCATGACCGGCAACTGCTCGGCGCTGCAAACCCTGGCCGATGAGCCGGGCTATGTGCAGATCCACCCGAGCGATGCCAAAAAGCTTGGGGTGAAGGATCAGGCGCTGGTCTGGATCTCGTCGCGCCGTGGCAAGGTGATCACCCGGGCCAACTACAACGACCGGGTCAACGCCGGGGTGGTCTACATGACTTACCAGTGGTGGATCGGGGCCTGTAACGAGCTCACCATCGAGCACGTCGATCCCGTCTCCCACACGCCGGAGTACAAGTACTGCGCGGTGAAGATAGAGCGCATCGACAATCAGCCTGAGGCGGAAGTGTACGTCCAGACTGAATACAGCGCGCTCAAGGCGAAATTGCGCAGCGCAGCCAAAGGCTGATCGCCTTAAAAAAGAGGTTCTGCACAAATAAGGGAACCCGACTCGGATTTATCGAGTCGGGCACCCTTTTATTACCCAAAGAAAGGGGAGTAAATGATGCAACATGAAATGGGTCGCTTATTCGGACTTTTCTATATTGGCACCTATCTGGCGGCGATATTGCTGGGAATAGGTTGCTATATTTGGCGCGAAGAGATGATATTTCTGCTCGGCTTCGGTTTTTTCGGCTGTTTTATGGCAGCAAGGCTCGCCATGAGCAGCGTATTTTCTGCCTTGAGTATTTCCAGTGCCTGGCTGATCGGGTTTATCTCCACCACCTTGATCAACGGGCTGCTGCTGGGGGTGATCACTATGCTGATCTACCTCACGCATCAGAGCGTCGCCGCCGAGCTTGCCGACAACGCCAGCTGGCTGCTGATGGCCTTCCAGAGCCTGTCGGCCCTCTTTATCTTCGGTGGCCTGAAGTGCTGCCACAGCCGGATCATCACCTCGTAAATTGCCGATGGATGGGCAGCAAACTCCATCTTGAAACCCGCAGCCAGTGAAGCAGCCAGTGAAGAGGAGAGGCAGATCTGACAGTTGACGGCGGCCCACTGTTCGGGCGCCTTAATTGAGATCAAGAACTGATGAAATAACCGGTTAAATATGGCCATCAGATATATTAAATCGGATTGTAATGAAATTTGAGCTCATCTATGATGAGTCGCCATTCCAATATATCCCCCGATAACGATGTTACTTTTTGTTGTCGTTCGTTAATAACAACTCTGGAATTGCAACATGCGACAATTTTCGTCACCGCTTTTCTTATTGGCAGCCGCTTTTACGGGCTGCGGCTATTTATTTTGGTGACGAGTGCTTGTCGTGATGCGATGGCATGGACAGCCTGACTGGTGACTAAATCGATATAACGTGAGGCCGCAATGCTAAATGTGAGTGCCATCCCCCTGGACGAGATCTCTCCCATCTGGGACGACGGTTTCCTCCTGCTCTCCAAATCCCTCCTGTCGGCCGTGACGCTCGATGATTTTATCCACAAACTCAACAAGATAGATGCCAGCTTCGGCGGCGTGACCCGGGTCAACCTGATCCTCAACATGGGTGCGGACGAGGAGGCCATCTTCTACTTCATGGGACATTCCGGCCCAAAGCATCTGGTCTGCCCCAAGGCAGAGCTGCACCTCTCCCCCCGTCCTGCCAAAGAGACCCCGGAACAGGCCATCATTCTCGCTGCCGCCCGCTTTGAGAATCGCTGCCCGGCGCTGGATCGCGAAGGGGTCTACGGGGGGCTGCGCTCCTACTGCCAGCTCCCCATCACCACCGCCCGCAGCCACCTTGGCGGGGTCGAGTTTATCAACACCCAGCTCGACAGTTTCACCATGGAGACACTCGCCAAGCTGACCCAGCTGGCGGCCATTATCGCCATTGCGCTGGAGAACGTGCTCGACAAGGAGCGCACCCTGGAGCAGGCCAACTCCCTGCGCCTTGAGCGCGACAGCTGCAAAATTCTGGTGGATGTGACCAACGCGGTAATCAAACTGGTGCGCATCGCCGAGCTGCCCAAGAGCCTGTTTACCATCCTGCACCACCACTTCGGCATCAGCAGCTTGTGTCTGGCGGAGTACAACGCCACCTCTGACAGCTTCAAGAGCTATCTGGTCAATCAGCACCAGAGCGAGCAGCCGGGCATCATCGATCACTCCTGTTTTGAAAAGAAGTGCCTGCAGGGGGCGCTTGGCCATAGCGAGCCGTTTTTTGTCTATCGCGAACATGGCCACGGTTGCAGCAATCGCTGCCGCTTTACCTCCCAGATCCTGCCCCCCGAGGCCGACAGCTCCTGCATTTTGCCGCTGCGTTATCGGGGCAACCTGCTGGGGGTGTTGATCCTCTCGCACCCCAACGCCGACTTCTTTGCCGATATCGATATCTCCTTGCTGGAGCAGGTGGCGGCGCGCACGGCCATTGCCATGAACAACGTGCAGGCGCAGCAGGAGATCTCCAACACCAACGGCGCCAAAGAGAAGACCATTCGCATCAACGAACCGCAGATGCAGGGGGAGTTCCCCCACATCATCTACCAGAGCGCGGTGATGGAGAGCGTGCTGGAGAAGGTGCGGCTGGTGGCCGAGAGCGACAGTACCGTGCTGATCCTCGGTGAGACCGGTACCGGCAAGGAGCTGATCGCCCAGGCCATTCACGCCCTGAGTGCCCGCCACGACCACGAGATGGTGAAGGTGAACTGCGCCGCCATCCCCACCGGCCTTATCGAGAGCGATCTCTTTGGCCACGAGAAGGGGGCCTTTACCGGTGCCCTGACCCAGCGCATCGGCCGCTTCGAGCGAGCCCACAAGGGCACCCTGTTCCTCGACGAAGTGGGGGATATGCCGCTGGACTTGCAGCCCAAACTCTTGCGGGTATTGCAGGAGCACGAGCTGGAGCGGGTGGGCAACAGCAACCCCATAGCAGTGGATGTGCGGCTGGTGGCCGCCACCAACTGCGATCTGCTCTCTATGGTCAAGAACAAGCGTTTCAGAAGCGATCTCTACTACCGCCTCAACGTCTTTCCCATCGAGCTGCCCCCCCTGCGCGAGCGCCGCGAGGATATTCCGCTCTTGGTCAATTTCTTTATCAAGAAGATCGCCAAGCGGATGCGTCGCACCATCACCTCGATCCCCGCCGATGCCATGAAGATGCTGGTGTCGCTGCCCTGGTACGGCAATATCCGCGAGCTGGAGAACGTCATCGAGCGCGCCGTGGTGATGACCCGCGGCCATGTGCTCAACCTCTCGCCTGATGAGCTGATGCCGCTCAAGGGCTACCACAAGATTGAGACCCTGGTGTATGACGAGCCCGCCACGCCGCTCTTTGCCGAGGGGCCGGAGGATGAGCGCGAGGCGATCATCGCCGCCCTGCGCGACTGCAACGGCATCGTCGCTGGCGAGCGGGGGGCGGCCAACCGTCTCGGCATGAAGCGCACCACCTTGCTCTCCAAAATGAAGCGGCTCGGCATTTCGGCCAGAGATCCCGAGATCATCGATGGGGTCGCACCATGAGAGAGCTACTTGAGTTGGAGGCGCAGAACGAACTGGCCCGCTGCGCCATCCATCGTGAGGTGGTGCACTACCGCGCCGATGCACTGACCTGCGATAGCGAGATGGCGCTCCCCTCCGAGACGCCGGTGGCGCTGGTCTACAACGGCATCGCTCACAGCGTGATGATGTGCTCGGCCTCCGATCTGGAGGATTTCGCCATCGGTTTCTCGCTATCCGAGGGGATTATCGACAGCCTGCTCGATATCCACGACATCGAGCAGATTGACGGCTGTCAGGGGATTGAGCTACATATCACCCTGTCCAACCGCTGCGTCCATCGCCTTAAAGAGAAGCGGCGCACCCTGGCGGGCCGTACCGGTTGCGGCATCTGCGGCAGCGAGAGTCTGGAGCAGGTGATCCGCGCCCAGCCAAGCTTGCCCGATAGTCAGCGTCTGGCGGTGGGCCATATCGACAAGGTGCTGAGCGCGCTGCGCCCGCTCCAGCTGCTGGGCCAGCGCACCGGCGCCACCCATGCGGCAGTGCATCTGGATGGTGAGGGCAACATTCTCGCCATCCGTGAGGATGTGGGACGCCATATTGCGCTGGACAAGCTGGTAGGCCATCTGTGCCGCACTGGCCGCCGTGACGGTGCCATTCTGGTGACCAGCCGCGCCAGCTTCGAGATGGTGCAAAAGTGCGCCAGCGCCGGGGTGGAGATCTTGCTCGCCATCTCGGCTGCTACCGAGCTTGCGGTCGAGCGGGCCGAGCAGACCGGCCTGACGCTGGTGGGTTTTTGCCGCCCCGGGCGGGCCGAGATCTACAGCGGCTGCCAGCGTATCCTGCTCAAGTAATGGCAAGGCCGTGAGCCCGCTAAACGGGTCATGACAACAGGCAATAAAAAGGGCGGGGAGTGTGACTCCCCGCCCTTGTTGTATCTGCTGCTGTGGCGAATTAGCGCGCCAGCAGGATACGCAGCATGCGGCGCAGCGGCTCGGCGGCGCCCCACAGCAGCTGGTCACCCACGGTAAAGGCCGCCAGATACTCCGGGCCCATGTTGAGTTTGCGCAGACGGCCCACCGGAATGCTGAGGGTGCCGGTGACGGCAGCCGGGGTCAGCTCGCGGGCGGTGATGTCGCGATCGTTGGGGATCACTTTCACCCAGTCGTTGTGGGCAGCCAGCAGCGCTTCGATCTCCGCCAGCGGCACATCCTTTTTCAGCTTGATGGTGAACGCCTGGCTGTGGCAGCGCAGGGCGCCGATCCGCACACAGAGACCATCCACCGGAATGACGGCGTTCTCGATACCCAAAATCTTGTTGGTCTCGGCCTGACCCTTCCACTCTTCACGGCTCTGGCCGTTGTCGAGCTTGGTGTCGATCCAGGGGATAAGGCCACCGGCCAGCGGCACGCCGAAGTTGTCCACCGGCAGGGTGCCGGAGCGGGTCTTCTCGGTGATCTTGCGCTCGATGTCGAGAATGGCGGAGGCAGGGTCTGCCAGCTCGACCGCCACTTCGTCGCGCAGTATCCCCATCTGGGTAACCAGCTCGCGCATATGGCGGGCACCGCCACCGGAGGCAGCCTGATAGGTCGCCACGCTCACCCACTCCACCAGATCGGCCTTGAACAGGCCGCCGAGGGCCAGCAGCATCAGGCTGACGGTGCAGTTGCCGCCGACGAAGGTCTTGATGCCATCGTTCAGGGCCTGCTCGATGACGTCGCCGTTGACCGGATCCAGAATGATGACGGCGTCTTTCTCCATCCGCAGGGAGGAGGCGGCGTCAATCCAGTAACCCTGCCAGCCAGCGGCTTTCAGACGCGGATAGACATCCTTGGTGTAGTCGCCGCCTTGGGCGGTGATGATGATATCCTGCTTGGCCAGCGCCTCGATATCGAAGGCGTCTTGCAGAGTACCGGCATCGACGCCGAAGTTGGGAGCGGCCTCACCGGCCTGGGAGGTGGTGAAGAATGTGGGTTGAATATGGGCGAAATCCTGCTCTTCCTGCATCCGGCTCATCAGAACCGATCCCACCATGCCACGCCAACCGACCAAACCTACTTTTTTCATAATGTCCTACCCTGGATTGCTGCTAAAGAAACTCGCGATGACACCCGTAACCCCTTGTCTGGCGACGCCTGTTTACAAGCGGTTTACAGGCCATTTAAAAAATATGCGCTGCGAAAAATGCGTCTATCCACATTACGGATTGTGGCGGCTTGCGCAAGTCGAATTGCGCAATATTCTGTGCCGTTTGCTGCATTAACCGGCAGCCAGAGCACCGCTCAGGCAGACGGGGAGGGAGAAGGTCAACATCAGACGAAAAGGCCACCGTTTTTGGCGGTGGCCTGTCAATAAAGCGGTCGAGAACGTCCTCTGCTGTGGTCTGAGGGCGTAGTTGGCGAGTGAAACAGCCCGACAGCTTGGGCGCTTAGCCGTAACGGGCCAGAGTGAGCCCCTCATCGCTGATGGCGGGTTCGCTGCCGCTGATAAGATCGCACAACAGCTGACCCGAACCGGCCGCCATAGTCCAGCCCAGGGTGCCGTGGCCGGTATTGAGCCAGAGTCCGGGAATGGGGCTTGGCCCTACAAGCGGGGTGCCGTCCGGCGTCATGGGGCGCAGGCCGGTCCAGAACTCGGCCTTGCTGATATCGCCCCCTTCGGGAAAGAGATCGCCGACCACCATCGCCAGCGTGTCGTGGCGTCTGGGGTTGAGAGCGAGGTTGTAGCCCGACAGCTCCGCCATGCCACCGACCCGGATCCGCTCGTCAAAACGGGTGATGGCCACCTTGTAGGTCTCGTCGAGCACGGTACTGCGCGGTGCGGCCTCGGCGTTGATCATCGGCAGGGTGAGGGAGTAGCCCTTGACCGGATAGACCGGCAGCTCCAGCCCGAGCGGGCGCAGCAGCGGCCGCAAAAAGCCGGTGGCATAGCTGCCGAGCGCACAGACGATGGCATCGGCGCGATAGCGCTGCTCGCCGGCCCGCACCGCCACGGCGCGGCCGCGGGCTTGCTCAATCTCGTCGATGTCGCAGTTGAAGACGAACTTGACCCCGAGCTTCTCGGCTTCAAGGGCAAGGGCCTTGGTGAAGCGGAAGCAGTCGCCGGTCTCGTCGCCGGGCAGACGCAAGCCACCGACGATTTTGCCACGCACCCGCGCCAGCGCAGGTTCTGCCGCCTCGCAGCCGCTGGCATCGAGCGACTGGTAGGGGACGCCATACTCCTCCAGCACCTCGATATCGCGCTGACTGGCATCGAGCTGGGATTGGCTGCGAAACAGCTGCAGGGTGCCGAGCTGGCGCCCTTCGTAATCGATGTTCAGCTCGTCGCGCAGCAGCTTCATGCAGTCGCGGCTGTATTCGGCCAGACGCACCATGCGCCCCTTGTTGGTGGCATAAGCGGTCGGGGTGCAGTTGGCGAGCATTCTGAGCATCCAGCGAAGCTGGAAGGGGTCGGCGGTGGGGCGCACGGTGAAGGGGGCATGCTTTTGCAGCATCCACTTGGCAGCCTTGAGGGGAATGCCGGGGGCCGCCCAGGGGGCCGCATAACCCGGGGATATCTGCCCGGCGTTGGCATGGCTGGTTTCAAGGGCGACGCCATCTTGTCGCTCCAGCAAGGTCACCTTGTGACCCGCTTTGGCCAGATACCAGGCGCTGGTTACCCCAATCACGCCGCCACCGAGAACCACTATCTCCATATCGTCTTTCCTTGACTGATCTCCTGATGTGGCCACCACCATAATCAGCCGCCACAGGATATTCAACCGCTCTACGCAGGATTGGGATCTCCGTCTGCTTGCCGGTCACAAGCTGGTGTTTGGTGCGATGGAGAGCCTGATTGCCAGCGTAAATCGCTGCGCTGTTGTCAGTGTGAATGTGCCAGGGGGCATGGCCCGCTTACAACTGCTCCAGCTTGATCAGGTAGTGTTCTGCCGTGGCCAGAATGGCCTGCTGCTGTTCGGCGGCTTGGCCATCCCAGTTGGCATAGGGGAGGGCGAGGCGGGGATTGCCGCCAAGTTTGTCCCGATTGCGCCAGAGAAAGTGCCAGTAGAGGCTGTTGAAGGGGCAACTTCCGTCGCCGTGGCGGGCTTTGACCTGATAGTGGCACCCCTTGCAGTAGTGGCCCATCCGCTCGAGATAGGCGCCGCTGCTGGCGTAGGGCTTGCTGCCCATCAGGCCGCCATCGGCAAACTGGCTCATGCCGCGGGTGTTGGGCAGCTCCACCCACTCGATGGCATCCACATAGATGCCGAGATACCACTGATCCACCTCGTCAGGATCGATCCCCGCCAGCAGGGCAAAGTTACCGGTCACCATCAGCCGCTGGATATGGTGGGCGTAGCCATGCTCAAGAGACTGGCCAATGGCGTGGCGCACGCAGGCCATCTTGGTTTTTCCATTCCAGAAAAAGCCGGGCAGCGGCCGGTTGGCCCCGAGAAAATTGGTCTGCTTGTAGTCGGGCATCTTCTCCCAGTAAAGGGCACGGACAAACTCGCGCCAGCCGAGGATCTGGCGGATAAAACCCTCCACCTGCGCCAACGTGATAGTGGCCTGATTGGCCTGCCAGTGGGATTCGGCGGCCCGGATCACCTCAAGCGGATGAAGCATCTTGCTGTTGAGGGAAAACGACAAACGGCTGTGAAACAGGCTCCAGCCGCGCTCGCTCAGGGCATCCTGATAGCGGCCAAAGTGGGGCAGGCAGTGGGTGAGAAAATGGGCGAGCAGCTCGCGACTCTGGCGCCTTGTGATGGGCCACGGCAGTTGGCTGGCATCTGCCTCGCCGATGGTGCTGACCCCGTGGCGGGTCAGCATGGCATCAATCTCGCTCACCTCGTTGGCAAAGGTGAGGGGTTCCGGGATGGGCTGTCTCGCCGGCAGCTTGGCGCGGTTCTCGTCATCAAAATTCCAGCGCCCGCCAAGGGGTTGGCCGCGCTCATCGAGCAGCACTTGGTATTGCTTTCGCAGGGCGCGGTAGAAGAACTCCATCCGGCTGTGGGGGTAGCGCTGCCAGCCATCGCGGGGGGTGAGAAAATGCTCGCTCTCCACCTCGGTGGCAGGGATGACAAGACCCGCCGCCCAGCTTTTCAACTGGCTGGCGAGGCGCCACTCGCCCGGGCTCTGCCAGGCAAAGCTGCTGGCCTGATGTGCTTCGAGCTGAGCCTCCAGCAAGCCGGGCAAGTCGGGCCAGCGGGCACTCTCATCGAGAGTCAGGTAACAGACGCGGTGGCCCGCTTGGGTGAGGGCTGCTGCGAAGGCGCGCATGGCGGCAAAGAAGGCCAGCACCTTCTGGCGATGGTGGCGGCAGTAGTCAGTCTCCTGACGTAGCTCTGCCATCAGGTAGCAGACCGCCGGATCCGGGGTGCGAAACCAGCTGTGAGCGGCGTTCAGCTGATCGCCGAGAATCAGGCGCAGCTCCATCAGACTCGCTCCCACTCAGGTTGCTGGCTGCGGTGACGAGCGTGGCGACAGCGCTCGCTGCAGTAGCGAACCTCCTCCCAGCTTCGCGCCCACTTGCGCCGCCAGCTGAAGGGGCGCTGGCAGACGGGGCAGATCTTCTCGGGGAGATGGGGTTTGCGATGCATGATGGCTTCCGGCCCTGGCTGATGGGGGATGTGGCGTGTGGGTAGGGAGAATAACGAACCGGGGGCGCGGGCGGATCAACCTCACTGCCAGTTTGCCGCGCAGATGCCCACTTTGTGAGCGGGCGCACAGCCCGTCGGTGCGCCCCTTGTTTGCCAATTAACCAGCCGTTAACGTGGCGAGGCTGCCTGCTGGCAGCATCCATCAATGGATCTTGTTGGCCACCGACTGTCTACAACCGATATGGAGGGGAGTGATGCCAATCATGACAGCTACGCCCCGGGCAGCTTGCCTGCTCGCCCACTGGTATACCCGGGATCCCATTCTCACCTTCGACTTTCCTCACCGCTGATTGGCGGCACCCGCCGTTTGAATTTGTCAGCCGGACGACCCTGATCGCCCCGGCCTCTTTGCCAATCCCGATTTCAAACACACTGGCTTTGCGCCGGTGAGGAGTCTTTTATGCGTCGTATACCCGAGCCGTTTCGTATCAAGATGGTCGAGCCCATCAAACAGACTACTGGTGCCGAGCGCCGCGCCGCCCTCGAGGCTGCTGGCTGGAACCCCTTCCTGCTGCTGGCCGAGGATGTCTATATCGATCTGCTGACCGACAGCGGCACCGGTGCCATGTCCGACCGTCAGTGGGCTGGCATCATGATGGGGGATGAGGCCTATGCGGGCAGCCGCAACTTCGTCGAGCTGGAGCGCGCGGTACGCGAGATTTTTGGCTATCAGCATGTGATGCCCACCCACCAGGGGCGCGGGGCGGAGCAGATCCTCTTCCCCGAGCTGGTCAAGCGCTGCAAGGGCAAGGCGCCGGTGTTTATCTCCAACTACCACTTCGACACCACCAAGGCCCATGTGGAGTTGGCTGGCGCGCGGGCCATCAATCTGCTTACCCCGAAAGCCCTCGACACCACGGCCCCTTATGCCTGGAAGGGGGATTTTGATCTTCCCCGCCTGACCGACACCATCGAGACCCTGGGAGCCGACAACGTGGCCGGTATCATCATCACGGTCACCTGCAACAGCGCCGGTGGTCAGCCGGTCTCCATGGCCAATATGGAGGCGGTTTCCGAACTGGCCCGTCGTCACCATATTCCGGTGGTGATCGACGCCGCCCGCTTTGCCGAGAACGCCTGGTTTATCAAGGAGCGGGATCCGGCTTATGCCAAGTGCAGCATCAAGGAGATAGTGCGCCAGATGTTTGCGCTGGGGGACATCTTCACCATGTCGGCCAAAAAGGACGGGCTGGTCAATATCGGCGGGCTCTGCTGCTTTAAAGAGGATCTCGATCTGTTCCGCGCGGTACAGGTGCGCTGCGTGGCGATGGAGGGGTTTGTCACCTATGGCGGCCTTGCGGGGCGGGACATGGCGGCGCTTGCCATCGGTCTGCGGGAGGGGATGGATGAGGAGTATCTCACCTATCGCATCAGTCAGGTGGCTTATCTGGGTGAGCGGCTGGCCGAGGCGGGGATCCCGATTCAGACCCCCACCGGCGGCCATGCGGTGTTTGTCGATGCCAAAAAGCTGCTGCCCCATATTCCGGCCGAGCAGTTCCCCGCCCATGCGCTCGCCTGCGAGCTCTATCTGGAAGGGGGCGTGCGCGGGGTGGAGATCGGCTCCCTGCTGCTGGGGCGCGATCCCGCTACCGGCAAGCAGGAGGCGGCGGACTTCGAGCTGTTGCGTCTCACCATTCCACGTCGGGTCTACACCCGGGATCACATGGACTATGTGGCCGACTGCCTGATCGCGGTGAAAGCGCGGGCCAGCGACATTCGTGGGCTCACCTTTGACTACGAGCCGCCGCTGCTGCGCCACTTCACCGCGCGGCTGAAACCTGTCTGATCAGCAACCGGTCAGATGGGGTGATCAACCGCGCCAAACTGTGCAGATCACCAGTCGCTCCCGGTTAAACGGCCCAGTAAAAAAGCCCCCGCACCTTGGTGCGGGGGCTTTCGTTTATCGAAGCGAAGCGGGGGTCAGACCGCCTGATACTCCAGCTCGATGGAGCCCAGTGCCTTGAGGGTGGACTGGGCGGAGTCACGCTGGCTGATCTGGCCGTTTTTGTTCTCCAGCAGTACGGCGCGGCGGATGGTGGCGAGATCTTCGCCATTAAGCACCGCATGGGCGCAGGCCATCTGCATCGGCGGCAGGCTGGGGTTGAAGGCGGCGTTCTCGGCGTAGCGGCCAGAGAAGATGCGGCCATCGGCAAACTGCAGCGCCACCGCGGCATAGCCCTGGCTATAGGGGGCGTAGCTTTGACGGGCAGCAGTCAGCGCGGCCTGCCACAGCGGGTCTTCGCTTTGAAGCTGAAGCTCTGCATGATCCTGCGGGCTCATCAGCGCATCCGTGATGTCGAGATCTGCCGGGCCAAACGAGTGGGGCAGGAAGGATTGCAGGGCGCTCAGGTCATCGGGCAGAGAGACTTTCAGGATCTTGGCTGTGCTCAGCTCGTTCATGAACTGACGGCAGTGGCCGCAGGGGGTGTAGTTGACGGTGATTTCAGAGATCCCGCTCTCGCCACCCAGCCAGGCGTTGGAGATGGCGGACTGCTCGGCGTGAACCGAGTGGAACAGACCTTGCCCTGCAAACTCCATGTTGGCACCGAAGTACCAGGTGCCGCTCAGGCCGCAGGCGATGGCACCGACGTAAAACTTGGAAATGGGTGCCACCGAGCAGGCAGCAGCCAGCGGCAACAGGGCGAGGCGCAGGGCGCGATCATCGAGACCTGTGGCGGCTTTCAGGGTGGCGACTTGCTCCGGCGTGAAGCGGGCGTTGAAGTCGGCACTATCCAGCATGGGCTGCACGGCTGCTTTGAGCGGGGCAGAGAGGGTATCGAATGGCTTGGCAAAACGGGGATGCATAGTGTGTCCTCAAAGGCCAATTGGGCGGCCATTGTAGGGAGCAAGCTCGGGTAAATGTGTGAGCAGGCTCACGCCCTGACGGGCAAACGGAGGGGGATGGTAATGGAAACGTTTGTCTTGTGCAAATTGTGCGGCAGGTCGCACCCCGAGAGGCCAGCAGGCCCCCCGGAATGGTCAACAGGTGGTCAATGGGGTCATCAGGTCAGCCAGTGATAGATGGCAAACAGCAGCGGGGCGACGGCAGCGGTGAGGATCCCGCACACCACCATGGCGAGCGATGCAAAGGCCCCCTGGGTGATCCCCTTCTCGGCGGAGGTGGCGGTGCCGATGGCGTGGGCACAGGCCCCCATGGCGAGCCCTTGCGCTTCCGGATCGGTCACTTTGAGCAGTTTGAGCAGTGGATAGCCGATCAGAGCGCCGACAATCCCCACCACCACCACCACGGCCGCCGCAATGGCGGGAATGCCGCCGATGGACTGGCTGACGCTCATGGCGAGCGGGGTGGTGATGGATTTGGTGGCCAATGAGGCGAGCAGCGCCGGATCTATGCCCATAAAATGACCGATCAGCAAGGTTGTGCACACCGAGATCAAGACGGAGGCGAGGGTACAGATTAGGATGGGCTTGAGCTTGGCCTGGATCTGGCGCGCCTGCTGATAGAGCGGCAGCGCCAGCGCCACTACTGCGGGCTCCAGCAGCATGGTAATGGGGGTGCTGCCGCGCTCGTACTGCTCAAGTGGCAGATCAAACCAGAGCAGCAGGCCGATGATCACCCCGGTCGGCACCAGCACCGGATTGATGATGGGCCAGGGCAGGCGGCGATAGAGGGCGCGGGTGGCGAAATAGAGCGCCAGGGTCAGAGGAATCGCTAGCCAGAAGATCATTTGTTCATCCTCTGGTAGAGCCGACCGACGGTGGTGAGGATCAGCACTATCCCGAGCACGATGCAGAGCATGATGACGCCGAAGGATTGGCGCAGGGGCTCAAGCCAGGCCACCAGCCCGACAGCGACCGGCACGAACAGCACGCCCATGTGGCGCAGCAGCAAACCTGCGCCAAGCTCGACCCAGTGCAGCTTGATCAGTTGCAGGGAGAGCAGCACGAAGAGCAGCAGCATGCCGATGATGCTGCCGGGAAAGGCGAAAGGCAGGATGGCTGCCACGGATTTGCCTGCCAGCAGGCAGGCGACGATGACCATAAAGTCACGAAAGTACAGCAAGGCGCGTTGCGCGATCACGTGAACCTCATCGACTGGGAAGAAAAATCGCAGTTTACCAGAGAGGTCGGGTCGCGGCATTAAAACAATAACAACTGAAATCAGTTCATTTGAAGCTGATTTGATGGGCTTTTTTTGAAAAGTGCCTGATAGAACCCTTTTTCGAACTACAAGGAGTAGTGATGACATCCCTCTTGTCCCGAGTTCGCCAGCTGGCGAACGATACTGCGTTGCCACCCCATCTGCTGCAAACCCGTCAGTGGGAAGGGCCTCTGTGCCGTGTGCGACTCGACAACACTGGCGCTGATGCCACTCTGGTTGAGCGCTGGGTGCTGTTTGACGGCAAGCTTGGCCTGCCGGTGGAGAGCGCCATCTATGGCGAAGGATTCCAGATGCTGGCCCAGACCATGGGTAGCTGGCAATCACCGCAACATGTCGGCCGTTGCCCTGATGCCAGCGTCTATCGCATCACCGATGACAATGGCTATCACACCATTCACAACCTGTTGCTGGTGGAACATGGCAAGGGGTGGCTGCTGCTCGCCTTTGCCAGCTGCCACCGTTTTGGTGGGGAGTTTCGCCTCTATCCCGATGGCCGCTTGCAGATCCTGATGAACTGCGAAGGGCGAAAACTCGCAGCCGGTGAGCACTGGCAGAGCGAGGCGCTGATCTGCCTCGAAGGAGCGGAGCGCGAGGATCTGCTGGCCGATCTGGCACGGTTGATCGAGGCCGAGCACGGCTCGCTGATCGGCCAGGTGAGTGAGCGCCCGAGCGGCTGGTGCTCCTGGTATCACTACTACGCCGAGGTGAGTGCTGCCGACATTCGCGAGAACCTGCAGGTGCGCGCCGAGCGCTTCCCGGCCCTGTGCTATGTGCAGATCGACGACGGCTATCAGGCCAAGATGGGCGACTGGCTCACCCCGTCGGCCAAGTTCGAGCAGGGGGTGGCATCGCTGGCTGCGGAGATCAAACAGGCTGGCTGCGAGCCTGCCCTCTGGGTCGCTCCCTTTATTGCCGAGCCCGGTTCACAGGTGTTTCAGGATCACCCCGACTGGTTTGTGAAGGGGGATGACGGTTTGCCGTTGCCCTCCGAGCGGGTCACCTATGGTGGTTGGCGTTGTACCCCCTGGTATGTGCTGGATGGTACCCACCCCGAGGTGCAGGCGCACCTTGAGCAGGTGTTCCGCACCCTGCGCGAACAGTGGGGCATCCACTATTTCAAGCTCGATGCCAACTTCTGGGGCGCCATCCACGGTGGCCGTTTCCACGATCCGGCAGCCACCCGGGTTGAAGCCTATCGGCGCGGTATGGCGGCCATCCTGCGTGGTGCAGGTGAAGGCGCTTTCCTGCTCGGTTGCAACGCCCCCATCTGGCCAAGCCTTGGCCTGATGCACGGCATGCGGGTGAGCGATGACGTGGAGCGCAACGGCCACCGCTATCGCCAGATCGCTCGCGAAGCCTTCTGCCGTGCCTGGCAGAACGACAAGCTCTGGGCCCTCGATCCCGACTGTATCTGTCTGCGTGATCTACCGAGCCAGCAGGCAAGCAAGGCGGATTACAGCTTCCATCTGGCAGCGCTGGTGGCGAGTGGCGGCATGATGCTGGCCGGTGATCGACTGCAAGATCTCGATGAAGAGCAGGCAGCGCAACTGCGCAAGCTGCTGGGTCTTTGTGCTGCTCGTGCACCCTCCGCCCGTTTCGAGTCGATGGACTTTTCCTACGGCGAAGTAAGCCTGCCCGAGGGCGGCACTCTGCTCTGCCTCTTCAACTGGGAGGGGCAACCACAGGAGTTTCTGCTGCCGGAAGGGGGAAGCGATTTTTGGCATGGGCAGGCAGTCGGTACGGCCGTGATCCTGCAAGGGGGCGAAGGGCGGGTGATCCGCTACGCCTGATCACAACCTCACCATAAACAATTCAGGCTCCATCACGGAGCCTGAATTGTTTCAATCAGCGGTTATCAGCCACGTTTTTCAGTAACGCCACTCAAAACCGACGGCGTATTTGGCGGAACCATAGCCCGGGATATCACTGCCGGAGGCGATCGCCTTGAGGGTCAGCAACGGGGTGATGGGCACCCCCAGACCAAAACCGATGGCTAGTTGATCATTGGGGTTCCCCATCAGATCGACCCGCATCACCCGATAAAGGGACATGTCCTCGCTCAGGTGCATATAGGCTTGCGAAGCGCGGTTATAGACCTGACCAAACACCTCCAGCTGGAAACCTGACTGGGCGCTGATGGCCAGCGGTATCCCGACAAACTTGTAGAGATGGGAACCGTTGAAGTAGCTGTTGGTGATCAGGGGAGTGAAATCAGTCTGCTGATAAAGGGTATTGAAGTTCTGTTCTACGATGCGATAGGTCTGCTCGGGCAGGCGAGCAAGATAATCCGGCACATCGAACCGGTATGCGGCGTTGGCTGCCAGCGGCAGCAGGGCCAGTAATCCGAGCAGTGCGTGGTGACGAGGCATCAGCAAATGGCTTCCGTTCGGCCAAAGAGATCTCTTGCTTGGGAGACATCCGTTCAGGATGTTGCAAGATATTGGTTTTTGGGGAAATCCCCTTCGTCATTATGACCTGAAGAAGGGGATGGGCGGGAAGGATTTATTGTGAAACTACTCACAACTCATAAATCTTCCAGATAGTGGTAGAGACTCTTAAGAATCGCAAAGTTCCGTTCGTTACTCTGGTTCTGCTCGGCCAGCGCCTCGAGACGGGGCACATAGTCCGGCAGACGGCGGCTGAAGTAGTCGCTGCAGTGCAGGCGCCAGCGTTTCTGCTCCGCTTCGCTCAAGGTGTGCGGCCAGTTGCGGGCGCGGTAGCGGAACAGCATCTCCGGCAGCCGGGAGTCGGTAAAGGCGAACTCCCGCTCACCCAGCAGATCCGCGGGGGTGGCACGCACCAGATCCATGGTGGACTTGTCGCCATGGCCAAAGAATCCGGCGTAAAGCTGGGTATCGGGGTCGCTCTCATTGCTGCCGGCGAACTCCTGATTGAACACTTCCACCAGTTTTTCCCGCACCTCGGGATGGGCGCGCAGCAGATCCAGGCTCTTGCGGCACTGCTCCCGATCGATGCCGAGCTCGTCGGCGCGCTCCGCGGTCAGGGTGGCGGCCGGCGCCAGTACCGGGCACTTGTTGATGTGCACCAGCTTCACCGGAATGCCCGCCAGATCCCCCAGCTCCTCTTTTTTGGTATAGAGGCGCTCGCGGATCTCCTCGCTGGAGAGTTCAATGAGCGGGGTGGGGTCACGGGTCAGATCCACCATGATCACCGCGTTCTGGTTGGTGGGGTGCCAGGCAAGTGGCGAGACCCAGCTTGCACAACCCTGCCAGGGGGAGAACATGCCGGAGACGTGCACCAGCGGCTTCATGGTCACCACGTCAATCAGCGCCTTCACCTTGTTTTTGTTACGCAGATCAAAGAGATAACCAAACAGCTTGGGTTGGGCTTTTTTCACCAGCTTGGCCATCTCGATGGTGGCCAGCACGTCCGAGAGTGCATCGTGAGCATTGGCGTGGGCGACGCCGTTGGCGACCGTCAGCTTCTCCAGCCGGAAACTCGGCTTGCCCTCATCGTCAAACGCCCACTCGATCCCCTCCGGGCGCAGGGCATAGCAGGCCCGCAGCATGTCGAGAATATCCCATCGGGAGTTGCCGTTCTGCCAGCTGTAGGCATAGGGGTCATAGAAGTTGCGATAGAGGGTGTAGCGGGTCACTTCATCATCGAAGCGGATGCTGTTGTAGCCAAGCACACAGGTATTCGGCGTGGCGAACTGCTCGTGGATCTGGCGAATGAAATCCGCCTCGCACAGCCCATCCTTCATCGCCTTTTGCGGCGTGATACCGGTAATCAGGCACGCCTCCGGATCCGGCAGGTAGTCTGCCGGAGGCTTGCAGTAGATGACCAGCGGCTCGCCAATGATGTTGAAATCCGCATCGGTACGAATACCGGCAAACTGCGACGGCCTGTCCTTGGCGGGGCTGATGCCGAAGGTCTCGTAGTCGTGGAAATAGAATGTTGGCTCGTTGCCCGCGTGTGCTGTTTTGCTCATGTTGCTCGAGATGAGGTATCCGATGACGGCGGCTAGCGCCTGGGTGGGCGGTGTCAGGCACCACAATTGTGTGCATGGTAAACCATAGCGCAGGCAGAACGAAGGGCGAGCCGTGCAGGTGGCGGTTTATTGGGCGGTTGTTCCCGATATCTTATGCACTTCTGTCTTGCTCACCGAAACTATAAGGCCAATCTATCTCTCAGGATATGATGATTGTTTAGTGATATCTGTAGTAACCGGTTAAGAGTGCCCTCATTGGCGATCCTGTCCAGGTTCGGGGTCTGGTAGCCCATCATCCCCTGGTTGTAGGCACTGATGTTCCAGTAGCCGATGTCATCGCCCATGATGGCAAGAATATTGGGCTTGGCGGCTGCTGTGGCACTACCAGCGGTGGCCATTAAGGCAAGGCTCATGGCTATTTTGTTTATTTGAATGGCCATTATTGGCTCCACTCCTAATCTGATGTGAATTGGTACACAAAATGGGCGATGAAAGCAGCGTGCGTTTAACTCGGTGGAAATATCATCCCGTGCAGGCTGTTGGAGGGGATGGAATACCCGGATGGGCACATTCCCCTTTATCGCTGTCGTTATGACCTGCAAAGAGTGATATGACCTGAATAGCCCGAGTTAACCGCAGCTTGGAAATCAGCTTTCAACAGTTTCACTCTATAAATCCCGTTTATCCTTGTCGCCTTATAGCGAATATAACCGCTGGTTATCCGATATTTTCTCTCCAACCCTTTGGTCGCAGGCTATCGGGTGGACTGGAGCGAGCATGGGAAACTGTATCCAGAAGGCGGAGGTGTCTACCGCTATCGATGGCGACAAGGCGAATAAATGGGTGATGGAGTTCACAGTTTGGTTAATTAATTTGGGGATGGTGGCAGTTATGGGCGTTGTGGTGTGACTTTATTCAAAATTCTTACTGGCAAGCCGAGCACTCTTTAATTCTGATTAAGTCATAATTAAGTAAAGTTGGGGTGTTGATTGTTTCGCTCAGATATGAGTTTTTAAAATTGCTCACAATCTCTACGCGAGATTTAAAAGTCTGCTCGAATATTTTTGAACGGATAAATATGACTTGAATGGGAGTGGCCAAATAAATTCAGCTGTGATCTTTGTCTTTTCAAGGTGCCAGGGTCATAAATGCCTATAAAAACAAGGTAAAAGGCTCGGCTATTGACTAAGTTGATAGAAGGCGAAGCATAAAACAGCGCCAGTTTGATACGACAACATCGCATGGGACCCGGATCATGGACAGAGCGCAGGGCGCAGCCCCCTTTTCGTTGCAAGTGGATCTAAGGCAGGTGGTGTATGCCCTGTCAGCCTCGCTGGATCTGGTGGGCATTGGCGATGTGGCCCACGGTAAACGGGTCGGGATTATGGCTGCCGAGTGCAGCCGGGAGCTGGGAATGAGTGAGGCCGAACGCTGTCTGCTGTTCGAGCTGGGGGTGCTGCATGATATCGGTGTCTCCTCGACCATCACCCATCACCATCTGGTCAGCGAGTTCGATTGGGAGTCCTCCCAGCGCCACTGCGAGGTGGGGTATCAGCTGCTCAAGGATTTCCGTTTGCTGGCCCCACTGGCCTTGCCTATCCGTTATCACCACACCCACTGGCACCTGTTGCGTGAGATGGCCGATGTGGACCCCAATGTAGCCCGTCAGGCCAACCTTATCTTTCTGGTGGATCGCTGCGATGCGTTGGCGGCGCCCTACTATGGCGATGGTTCATTGTTGATGCATACCAACGAGATCCGCGCACGCCTGCAGGATTTCCGTGACGAGTTCTTTGCCCCCGAGCTGGTGGATGCCTTCCTCAAGGCGTCTCGCTCTGAGGCATTCTGGCTGCAGTTGGAAGCGCGCTCCATCAATGATTACATGCTGGAGATGCTGCAGGTGCGGGAGCCTTGCCTGACTTTCAACGGGGAGCTAAAAGCGCTGGCGCAGATCTTCTCTGGCATTGTCGACGCCAAAAGCCCATTCACGATGACGCATTCGCTCGGTGTGAGCAGGTTGTCTCGGGCATTGGCCGAGCAGATGGGAGTCAGTGCCATACATTGTGACATGCTGGAGATCGCCGGTTTGCTGCATGATCTGGGCAAGCTCAGGGTGCCGGACGAGATCCTTGACAAGCCTGCCAGCCTGACGAAAGAGGAGCGGGCCATCATCAATACTCACAGCTTCGAGACTTACCAGATCCTGCGCCATATCGAAGGGTTTGAAGAGATTGCCTGCTGGGCGGCTTATCACCATGAGGAGCCTGATGGGGAGGGCTATCCGTTCCACCTGCCGGCATCCGCCATGGCGCTCGAAGCGCGGATCCTGCGGGTCGCTGATATTTTTCAGGCAATGGTGCAGGACAGACCTTATCGCCGCGGTCTGCCGGCTCGTGACGCATTGACCTTTATGCAGCAACTGGTGGATCAGGGGCGGGTCGATCCCGCTGTAGTGGCGGTGCTGGCCGATCACCTGCCGCAGATGATGATGGCAGCCATTCCGGATCGCGAGCCGGATCATGCCATCAATTGAGGGAGGGGCTGGCCGCTGACTCATACTGCCGCGAGCCAGCTATGCTTGGAACAAGCCGAGCATGGTGCCGGTACCGGCGCACAAGACGCCAGCTTGATGGACTACCGTAGGGGAGCAGATATGGAATCGCTAAAAGCCAAGGATTATATGCAGAGCAGACCCGTCACCTTCACTGCCGACATGATGGTGCAAGCTGCGGTCGAGAAATTTCTGAACAGTCATCAGCTCGGTGGCCCGGTGGTGGATGGGCAGGGCCATCTGATTGGCTGGATCTCCGAGCAGGATTGCATCGCAGTGCTGCTTAAGGAGGCCTATCACTGCGAACAGGTGGCGCAGGTCAAGGATGTGATGCGCAAGGAGGTGTTGTCGGTGGGACCCGATACCAGCATTTTGAGCCTGGCGGAGATGATGATGGGGCAAAAGCCGAAGATCTATCCGGTAGTGGAGGAGGGGCGTCTGCTCGGTGTCATCAATCGTCACAATGTCATGCAGGCCATTCACGCCCAGCTCACCACCTGTTTTGTCCATCACACCCACGGTTAACCCTGTTTTTCTCTCTCCCAAGGCAAGCTTCGGCTTGCCTTGGCTATTTCATATACTGCGATTTATTCATGTTATGCCATCTTACAATGGTTGTTTTGTCATGTTTGAGGATCGGCCAAGCTCTCTGTCTTCCCATATATAACGCTACGTTAAGGCTTGCACCGTTCCCGCTCGCTCTTTAGGATCGCTCGCAGCTAATCGATATGGCCCCTTTGGGCACCTATTTAAGGAATTCGTACCTTGTCTCTCTCTATCGAGGCGCTGCGCCGCCGTCTCTCTGCCTGCATAAATCTCGACGCCCGCCGCCTGTCCAGCCGTCTGCACGGGGTCAAGAAGCTGCCTGAAGTCAAACAGGCAGCCGTGCTGGAGACCATCGCCGCCGATCTGGATGCCGCGCAAGCGCGCTATCAAACCCGTCTGGCCGGAGTGCCCAAGGTCACCTATCCGGACAACCTGCCGGTGAGCCAGAAGCAGGCGGAGATCGCCAAGGCCATTCAAGAGCATCAAGTGGTGATCATTGCAGGGGAAACAGGCTCGGGCAAAACCACCCAGATCCCCAAGATCTGTCTGGCGCTCGGGCGCGGAGTGAAGGGCTTTATCGGCCACACCCAGCCACGCCGTTTGGCGGCCCGCACCGTCGCGGCCCGTATTGCCGAGGAGATGGAGTCCGAGCTTGGCCACTACGTGGGTTACAAGGTGCGCTTTACCGATCAGGTGAGCGAGCAGACCCACATCAAGCTGATGACCGACGGTATCCTGCTGGCGGAGATCCAGAATGACCGGATGCTGACCCAGTACGACACCATCATCATCGATGAGGCCCACGAGCGCAGCCTCAATATCGACTTCATCCTGGGCTATCTAAAGCAACTGCTGCCCAAGCGCCCTGATCTCAAGGTGATCATCACCTCGGCCACCATCGACCCGCAACGTTTCTCCCGCCATTTCAACAAGGCGCCGGTGATCGAGGTCTCCGGCCGCACCTATCCGGTAGAGGTGCGCTACCGCCCACTCGTCAGTGATAAAAATGAAGGGCTGGAAGAGCGTGACGAGCTGCAGGGGATCTTCGATGCGGTGGAAGAGCTGGCCCGCGAGGGGTTGGGGGATATCCTCATCTTCATGAACGGCGAGCGGGAGATCCGCGATACCGCCGATGCCCTGCGCAAGCTCAATCTGCGCGACACCGAGGTGCTGCCGCTCTACGCCCGCCTCTCCAACGCCGAGCAGAACAAGGTGTTCCAGCAACATGCCGGACGGCGCATCGTGCTCGCTACCAACGTGGCGGAGACCTCGCTGACGGTGCCGGGCATTCGTTACGTCATCGACCCGGGTACGGCCCGCATCAGCCGCTACTCCTGGCGCACCAAGGTGCAGCGTCTGCCCATCGAGCCGGTCTCCCAGGCCAGTGCTAACCAGCGTAAAGGGCGCTGCGGTCGGGTGGCAGACGGTATCTGTATCCGCCTCTACTCGGAGGAAGATTTCAACAGCCGTCCCGCCTTTACCGACCCCGAGATCCTGCGCACCAACCTGGCATCGGTCATCCTGCAGATGCTGGCGCTCGGCCTTGGCAATATGGAGGCGTTCCCCTTCGTAGAGCCGCCCGAGTCCCGCCATATCAAGGATGGTCTGACCCTCTTGAAAGAGCTGGAGGCGGTGCGCGAGCTTCCCGCCACGGGCGATCGTGAAGCCAAACTGCAGCTGACCGAGACCGGTCGCCAGCTCTCGCGCATCCCCCTTGATCCGCGTCTGGCGAAGATGGTGATCAGCGCGGCGCAGACTGGCTGCCTGAGCGAGGTGATGGTGATCACCGCTGCTCTCAGCATTCAGGATCCCCGCGAGCGACCCATGGAGAAGAAGCAGGCCGCCGATGAGCAACACAGGCGCTTTGAGGACAAGGATTCCGACTTCTTCGCCTTTGTCAATCTGTGGAACTACCTGAAAGAGCAGCAGGATCTCCTTGGCAGCAACCCGTTCCGCCGCATGTGCCAGAAGGAGTTTCTCTCCTACCTGCGGGTGCGCGAGTGGCAGGACATCCATTTCCAGCTGCGTCAGACGGTGAAAGAGCTTGGTTTTAAAGCCAACCATGAACCGGCAGACTTCAAGACGGTGCACTGCGCCCTGCTGACCGGCCTTTTGAGCCATATCGGCAACAAGGATTTGGAAAAGCCCGAGTTCCTCGGTGCTCGTAATGGCCGTTTCCACCTCTTCCCGGCTTCGGGCTTGTTTAAAAAGCCACCCAAGTGGGTGATGGCCGCCGAGCTGGTGGAAACCTCGCGCCTCTACGCTCGTATCAACGCCAAGATTGAACCCGAGTGGGTGGAGCCGCTGGCGGGCCATCTCATCAAGCTGCACCACAGCGACCCCCACTGGTCGAAGAAAAATGGCGCCGTGATGGCCAAGGAGAAGGTGACCCTCTATGGTCTGACTCTGGTCAACGAGCGCACCATCAACTTCAGCCGTATCGATCCGGCGCTGTGTCGTGAGCTGTTTATCCGCCGCGCCTTGGTGGAAGGGGATTTCGAGACCCGTCACCGTTTCTTTAGCGACAACCGCAAGCTGTTGGCCGAGGTGGAAGCGCTGGAGCACAAATCCCGTCGTCGCGACATTCTGGTGGATGACGAGGATCTGTTCCGTTTCTACGATGCCCGTTTGCCGGAGGAGGTGATTTCCGCCCGTCACTTCGACAAGTGGTGGAAAGAGGCGCAAAAGCAGGATCCCGAGCTGCTCAACTTCGAAAAAGAGATGCTGATGAAGGGAGATGCGGCCCACATCAGCGATCTCGACTACCCCAACTTCTGGCAGCAGGGGCGCCTCAAGCTCAAACTGACCTATCAGTTCGAGCCGGGGGAGGCCGCCGATGGCGTGACCCTGCATATTCCGCTTCCGCTCCTGAATCAGGTGGAGGTGAAGGGGTTCGAGTGGCTGATCCCCGGGCTGCGTCATGAGCTGTTGGTGGCCCTCATCAAGTCGATGCCCAAGCCGATGCGCAAGAACTTCGTGCCGGCGCCGAACTATGCCGATGCGCTGCTAGCCAGCATCAACCCCGAGCAGGGGCCGCTGCTGGACGAGATGGAGCGCCAACTTCGCCGGATGACCGGCGTGATCGTGCCCCGCGAATCCTGGGACTGGAATTCGGTGCCCGATCACCTGAAACTCACCTTCCGGGTGGTGGACGACAAACACAAGAAAGTGGCGGAAGGGAAAGACCTGGAGGCATTGAAAGAGTCGCTGCGTGGCAAGGTGCAGGAGACCCTGTCGCAAGTGGCGGATGATGACATCGAGCAGTCCGGCCTCACCCTGTGGAGCTTTGGTGAATTGCCTCAGGAGTACAGCCAGAAGCGCAGCGGCTTCGAGGTGAAAGCTTATCCGGCGTTGGTAGACGAGAAAGATTCGGTCGCCATCCAGCTGGTGGAGAGTCCGGTGGTGCAGCAGCAGCTGATGTGGGCGGGCCAGCGCCGGCTGGTGCTGCTCAACGTGCCATCTCCCATCAAGTATCTGCAGGAGAAGCTGCCCAACAAGGCCAAGCTGGGGCTCTATTTCAACCCGTTTGGCAAGGTGGCGGAGCTGATTGACGACTGCATCGCCTGTGGCTGCGACAAGCTGATTGAGCAGCACGGCGGCATGGCTTGGGACGAGGCCGGTTTCGAGGCGCTCAAGGAGTATGTCCGTGCCGAGCTCAACGATGCGGTGGTGGAGGTGGCCAAGCAGGTGGAAGCCGTTCTGACGCTCTCCCACGAGATCAAGAAACGACTCAAGGGCAAGATGCAGCTCGACACCGCCTTTGCCATGTCCGACATCCAGCAGCAGCTCGGCAACCTCATCCACAAGGGGTTCGTGACCGAGACCGGCTGGCAGCGGCTGCCGGATCTCTTGCGCTACCTGCGCGCCATCGAGCGGCGCCTGGAGAAGCTGGCTATCGATCCCAACCGGGATCGGGTCTACATGCTCAAGGTGCACAGCGTGGAGTCGGAGTACAAGGCGCTGCTGGCCAAGATCCCCAAATCCCAGCTTATTCCCACCGAGGTGGCCAATATCCGCTGGATGATCGAGGAGCTGCGGGTGTCGTTCTTCGCTCAGAATCTGGGGACCCCTTATCCGGTCTCAGATAAACGGGTGCTTAACGCCATCGCTCAGTGCTAAGCTGCTATCTAACTGTTTTAACAGCATGATAGCGGGTGCTGAGAAGGGGTTGCCGGTCAGGTAGCCCTTTCAAACCGCAAATCAGGGAGGCAAGGATGCTGGGGATCTGGTTGAGTGTGGCGCAGGTGGTGATCAGCGGTTATCAACCCATCGCGGAACAAACCTGGGTGCAGTTGAACCCGGAATATTACCCGCTGGCGCGCACGCCGCCTGCGATGTTTGTGGCCTGGCGTGGCAATCAGTTTCCGCCGCTGGCCCAAAAGCAGAAGCACGGTCGCTGGCAGATCCTCTTTCCAGCCCGGCTGGTGCCTCCCTTCGATCTGTTCGAGGGGGAGGCGCAGCTCTCCAAAACCTATCTGGCAAGGCTGCGGCGCATCGACGAGATGGCTTACGGGGTCGTCCCCGGGCAGGCTGTTGCGGCTGGTGCAATCGTGCAGCAGGGGAGTGGTTCCCCTGATTATCACGCGCAACCTGTCGCGCCCTTTATCGCCGAGTTCCGTACACCCCAAGAGGCGTTCGGTGGTGTTGATATACCCAGCGACCCCGACGAGAGCGAACCTCTGCTCGCTCAGCTGGGGGCGACCTTTCGCACTGCGGGGATGAGTGGTGCTAAAGGAGATGAGGGAGTAGCGAGCGCCGATATGGCGCTCGCCAGCCACACGGCTAGCTTATCCGCAGGCAGTGACGCCATGCTTACCCTCTCGGCTCCTGCGGCCGGCGGTTCACAAACCGTGTGTCATCAGGTCGCAGCAGGGGAGACCCTGTGGCGCATTGCCAACCAGTTATCCAGTGCCCGGGGAGCCGATACCTACAGCTATTTGCTGGCGCTGGTGGCAGAGAATCAGCCGCGGCTTGGCAAGAGCATTCGGGTCAGAACGGGGGAAGGACTCTACTGCCCGCGCGCCGAGACCTTGGCGCGGTTTGATGCCCTGAGCCCGGCCCAGCGTCAGCAGCAATTCGCCCGGTTGGAGCAGGGGCGCTAAATGCAGAGTCGGTACCTTGTATCCGAATTTGGCCCGTGGTAGTATTCGCGCTCGTTTTGCGAGGTGCTGACCGGTCGCAGTTAGCACCATAAATTCATCCAAAAGAGATACATACTATGTCTTTCGTATTCCAAGCTGAAGTCCGTTCTGACCTGGGGAAAGGTGCGAGCCGCCGCCTGCGTCAAGCTGACCAAGTTCCTGCCATCGTTTACGGTGCAGGCAAAGAAGCCCTGTCCATCACTGTTGACCACAAGAAAATGATCCTGGCTCAAGAGAAGCCGGAATTCTATGAGTCTGTACTGACTCTGGTTATCAACGGTGAGGAAGTTAACGTAAAAGTGAAAGCTATCCAGCGTCACCCGGTACGTTACAAGCTGATCCACCTGGACTTCGTTCGCGTTTAATAGCGAACAGTCAGGTTGAAGAAAAGCCACTCTCAGGAGTGGCTTTTGCTATCTGGCATCTTGTGATCAGGCTGAAGGGACTTGCCTGATAAGCCAGCAAGGCAGTTATCCCAGCTGGCTAAGGGCTTGTTGGCAGCGCTGCTCGGCGGCATCAAGCTCCAGCAGCACCATCCTGATATCTTCCATCTGTTGTTGCAGTGTCTCCCGTTTCTCCTCAACCAGTCCCAGCATGGTCTGTAACTGGGTGCGGCTGCTCTTGTCGGCATCATAGAGATCAAACAACTCGCGGATCTCGGCGAGGCTGAACCCGAGCCGCTTGCCGCGCAGGGTGAGCTTGAGGCGAACCCGATCTTGCTTGCTGTAAATTCGGGTCTGTCCCTCTCGGGCGGGATTGAGCAACCCCTGATCCTCGTAGAAACGGATACTGCGCGTCGTAATATCAAATTCCCGGGCCAGCTCACTGATGCTGAAGCGCCGTCCTTCATCCTTGTTGTTCATACAGACTTCTTGGCGAACTAAATCCTGCCAGCACCTTACCTAAACGTAAACTGCACTGCAACTCTTGTTCCATTGCGTCAGAACCCCTATGTTATGGCCATGTAACAAACAGAGGCAGGCAAATGGATATTGCAATTGTGGCGGCAAAACGGACTCCGATGGGGGCGTTTCAGGGGGCATTGGCAGAGGTCACTGCGCCTGAGTTGGGTGCCTGTGCCATCGAGGCGGCACTGCAGCAAAGCGGGCTGCGTCCGGAGCAGGTCGATGAAGTGTTTATGGGCAATGTGCTGGCGGCGGGCGTGGGGCAAGCGCCAGCCCGGCAGGCGTTGTTGAAAGCAGGGTTGCCAGATAGTGTGCCTGCTACCACGGTCAACAAGGTGTGCGGATCCGGCATGAAAGCAGTGATGTTGGCGGCGGATACCATCCGCCTTGGTGACAACAGGGTAGTGGTCGCGGGGGGGATGGAGAGTATGAGCCGTGCCCCCTATCTGCTGGATAATGCCCGCAGCGGCTTTCGGATGGGGCATCAAAAGGTACTGGACCACCTATTCCTCGACGGTTTGCAAGATGCCTATGATGGCCAGCTGATGGGGGTGCATGCCCAGCGCAGCGCCGATCTGGCCGGTTTGACCCGCACTGCCATGGATGAGTTTGCTCTTGCGTCGTTGCAGCGTGCCCGCGATGCGCAGCAAGCCGGTGCGTTTGTGTCCGAACTGACAAGCGTCTATCGTGGTGAGCGCTTGTTGCTGGCCGAAGACGAGCAGCCCGGCAAGGGCAGACCGGAGAAGATCCCTACCCTGAAGCCAGCGTTTGGCAAGGAGGGCACCATTACGGCAGCCAATTCGAGCTCTATCTCGGATGGTGCGGCGGCGCTGATATTGATGGATGGCGCTACGGCGCAAGCCTGGCAGGTACCAGTGCTGGCACGGATCGTCGGTTATCAGAGCCATGCAGCATTGCCCGCCGAGTTTACCTCTGCGCCCATTGGCGCCATTTCACGCTTGCTGGCGCGTCTTGCATGGTCGGTGGAAGAGGTGGATCTATTCGAGATCAACGAGGCCTTCGCCATGGTCACCATGCTGGCCATGAGCGGGGTCGGCATCCCTCATCACAAGGTTAATGTGCATGGTGGGGCCTGTGCGCTTGGTCATCCGCTGGGGGCGAGTGGCGCGCGCATTCTGGTGACGCTGATCGCCGCGCTGCGGCAACGGGGTTTGCGGCGAGGCGTGGCCGCGCTCTGTATCGGGGGCGGGGAGGCGACCGCTATCGCGGTCGAGGTGAATGACGAGACGAATTAATTGGTGGCTTCCATCGCCAACAGTTGTTCCGTGACCCAGGTGGTGGCGGCCAGATAGAGGTGACTCACCTTATCCTCGCTCAGCCCCAGGCGGGCTGTTCTGGCCGTGACCCGTGACCAGTTGGCGCTTTCGTAATCTTCACAAAACGCGAGGTAGAAACCCAGATTGCCTTTGCGCTCCAGCAGCGCCAGCCGAATATCGTCGATAAGAGGGATAGTGCCGAGCAGCTTGTCCATCGGCTGCTCCATCAGTACATCCAGCAGGGAGAAGAGACCGGTGATAAAGGCCTGTTGTGCCTGCTGGCTCGGGGCGTGGGCGTGGGCCAGCAGTTCACAGAATCGGGCTCGGATCATCGACATCTGGTAGAGCTCGGCGCTCTTGCCCTTGCCGGCGCTGGTCGCGGCTACCAGCGAAACAAAGCGCTTTAGTTGGGTGTTTCCCAGATAGATGGCAGCCTGGCGAAATGACGAAATAGGGTTGGTGTGACCTTTGAGATGGTTGACATAGCGCAGCAGCTTGAGGGAGAGGGAGATATCCTGACCGAGTAGCTGCTCAATCTTGTTGATATCAGGCTCTGCCTCGTTGACCACGTTGAGCAACTGCATCACCACGACTTGCGCTGGCTCCATGGTGGCTTGCTTGACCATCTCGGGTCTGCTGAAGAAAAAGCCCTGGAACAGCTGGATCCCCAGCTGTTTGACCCGCTCGAACTCCGCCTTGTCCTCTACTTTTTCCGCCAGATAGGTGAGCCCCAGCGTCTGATGCCGCTGGATAAACACTTTGATCTGCATCAGGGGGGTGGCACGAAGATCAAACTTGATGATGTGGATAAAGGGGAGGAAGCGCTCCCAATCCGGCGACATGGTGAAGTCATCGAGTGCCAGTTGATATCCCAGCTTGTGCAACTGTTTCACCTTTTCCAGCAGGGCATCATCCGGTGGGGAATCTTCCAGGATCTCAATCACCACTTTTTCGGGCGGCAGGCACTCTGCCAATCCCTCCAGCAGCAGTGAGTGGGGGAAGTTGATAAAGCAGGGGCGGCCGCCCAAGAGCTGATCGATATTTTGTTGCAGGAACTGTTCGACCACCAGGCGTGACGTCGCCTGTTGGGAGGAGATGCTCGGGAAGACATTATTCAGACTATCGCGAAAGAGCAGCTCATAGGCATGAGTTTTGAGGTCTCTGTCGAGGATCGGCTGTCTTGCTACGTAGGAATACATGCCTTGCTCCAGTAAAGGTACTGGGTTGATTTTATGGTGTTGCAGAACACTATGCCAGTGTTCACCTTATTGAGTAAGGCAATAATTGGCATAGCGTTTTTTGCAGGGAAGGAATTTAGAAGAGATAGCTCAATTGTGCACCAGCCAGCCAGGCATCCCCTTCGGAAGTGCCCTGGAAGGTGGAGGTCGTCATCGGATTACCCGGTTGTAGCTCCATTTTTTCAGTGACATCCACCTTTTTGCCATCGATCAGGGTCAGCCCCAGATCCACGGTCAGGTTGGGCGTGAACTGATACCCCATTCCCAGGCTGTACCAGAGCCGATCGGCATCCGGGATGGAGATAGTACGACGATCGGCTGGCACCGGGCTGGCGTCATAGGCCACACCGGAGCGCAGTTGCCACTTGGGAGTGACCTGATAGGTCATACCGATGGCGTAGCGCCAGCTATCTTCCCAGTGCTCATCCTTGATGTGCATGTTCTGCAAATTGTTGAGATCAGCTTCCAACTGAACGAATTTGCTCCAGTTGGTCCAGTTCAGGCTGCCGTGGATAGCCAGCTTGTCAGTCAGCTGATGGAATGCCGCCAACTCTGCCGTCGCTGGCAACGGCAGGTCCAGACTGCCGGTATCTCTGATCTCGGTAACGGAGCCATCTGCATTGGGTCGGCCTACGATAGCATCTCCCGAGAGGGTCAAAGTGACATCGTGACGGTAGGATAGGCCGATCCGGGTTTGTTCGGACAACTCCAGCAAGGTGCCGACATTCCAGCCCCATGCCCAGCCATCCCCTTGCAAATGTTTTGCGATCAGGTTGCGAGAAGGGAAGGTGCCACCGACTTCGCCTTCGCCCTGAATAGCAGAGATCCCGGCACCAATTGACCACATCTCATTGATGCGGTAGGCGAGTGAGGTACCCAGATCCATGGTCTTGATATCGGAGACATTACCAAAGTGTCCCGCGCTGTAGTTATCCGGCATCTTGACGCCAAGACCGTAGTAAGAGGTCGCCGAGAAGCCGAGTCGCCACTGCTCGTTGAGTGGAATGATGAGATAGGCGTTGGGTACCCAGGCTGCGGCGGCGATATCGTGTGCACTGGCATCGGAGGTGACGATGCCGGCTTTGGTCGGCAAGCGGGTGTTGCCTTCAATATTGACGTCAGGACTGACATAGATGACTCCGCCAGAGAGCGCCATCTGATCGAAGCGGGTCATGGCTGCTGCATTGCGGGAGAGTACACTGGCGTTATCCGCGATGGCTGCCTCACCGGCAAAGGCGCGTCCCAGTCCTGTAGCGGACTGTTCAGCCAATTGGAACCCGGCGGCATGGGTCTGACCCGCGATCACCAGCAGGGCGATGGCGGACGGTTTGATGATGGGATGCATGGCAAAATCCTTGCTGTTACCCGAAGGTTCAATCGGTCATATGAATGGAGGCAGGATTTTATATGGTATGACCAGTAAGGCAACGGTAATGGCCAGCATCTGGATAAAACAAGATTAAATGCTGGGATGATGCACTCTAATAGCTTGATTGGAAAAGAAAAATAAACACGTGTGTGCTACATGTGTGCGCTGAAATCTAAGTTATGGATAAAAAAAGAGCGCCTGGCGGCGCTCTTTCCATTCTATCAATAATCAGAACTTCATGTTGAACTGGGCAGAAGCCAGGAAGGCGTTGCCGTGGGAAGTACCTTTCCAACGCAGGCTGTCGGAGTGGCTACGCAGACCTTCGTTGACGTCAACTTCTTTACCGTCCAGATAAGCCATACCAAAGTCAACGCTCATATCGGTGTTGATATGGTAGGTGGCACCGGCGCTGTACCAGATACGGTCTGAATCGGGAATGCTCAGGCTGCGGTAGTCAGCTTCGATCGGGGTGTTGTCATAGGCAAAGCCCATGCGAGCTTCCCATGCCGGGTTGATATACCAGGTACCGCCGATGGAGTAGCGGGTAGAATCTTTGAACTTCTCATCTTTTTGCAGACATACGCCGCCAGCACATTGGCTGCTGGTTGCTTTCAGCTCCTGGAAGGCGCTCCAGTCAGTCCAGTTTACAGAGTAATGAACAGCAAACTGCGGGCTCAGGCGATGGTAACCGGCGAACTCGGCTTGTGCAGGCAGATCCAGTTTCAGATTGCCATCAACAGTGCGGTTCCCTGAAGTGAGCCCCTGGAAGTCACCATCAAAGCTCATATCGACCTGTGAACGGTAGGTCAGAGCAAAGCGATGGTTCTCATTGACTTCGTACAGAGTGCCAACGTTCCAGCCAAAGCCCCAGGTGTCGCCTTTCAGGTGAGCCAGGCGAGTATCTGTCGGCAGCGGGCCACCTTGGCTAGGTGGGTTCAGCGGACCCAGCAGACCGGCATAGCGGTTGAGTTCGGCGGCACCGTAAACGGCGTTGATACCGGCACCGACACTGAAGTGTTCGTTGATACGATAGGCAATGTTCGGGTTGATATTGAAGGTCATCAACTCGGTATCACCTGCACCGGCACCAGCCGGGAAGGTTTTGGAGTATTCGGTGGAGAGACCGTAGTTGGAGAAGATGCCAATACCCCAAGCCCACTGGTCATTCAGCGGCTGAATAAAGTAGGAGGCGGGAACGAAGGCTGCCGGAGCAATGCCACTTTCGCTGGCTGGAGCCATTTTGTTCGCGCCAGCGTAAACAGCACCATCTACATCCACATCCGGTTTGATGTAGGTGCCAGAGACAGAAACTGCCATCTTGTCGAAGGTGGTCATGGCGGCCGGGTTACGGGCCAGCACGGAGGCGTTGTCGGCGATAGCCGCTTCACCGGCATAGGCGCGACCCAGACCGGAGGCCGAGTGCTCATTCAACTGGAATGCCGCGGCATGGACTTGACCGGTGGCCAGCGCGATGGTGGCGGCAATCAGGCTCTTCTTGAAAATAGTTGTCGTCATGGTGTTCTCTCTTGTAGGCAGATTTTTTTGCCGATATTGGCTGCACGTTCAATGCAAACCTCGACAAAATCCGTTTTTATTTCAGCTTCTTCCCAATCAATTCTGGCGTGATTCTATGGATCTGGTAGGAGGTAAGAAATCAGACCAGTGACAGCAGAATACATAAAAGTGATCGATGTGTTAATCATTTGTTTTAACTTGCTGTTTAATTCATCATTTTCAGGGTCTAAAGGCGGAATATTGACCTGGATTGCCGATCTCCGTCACAAAAATAATTTTGTCGATTTTTCGAAATCTTGAGGCAAATGAGTGACAAAGGGGAGTAAACAGGGAGGGAACAGGCAGCGGCTCGTGACCGCCGCCTGCTATTGAGGATGGCTCTGAGGTTGTTAACCAGCGATGTTAAATGTCCCACTGCAGACGTGACTGCAGGGCGTTGGCAACGGGGGCAAGTGGCTCTCTCATCTCGCCAATCAGTACCATATTGGCGCCTTTGAGCTGGACTATCTCCCCTTTGAGGGTGCCATCTTCAAAGGTGGCCTGTTGCAGGGTTAATGGAACATGTTTGGGCACTAAAAAGAGGGTGATAGGCCCCATCTTTCCCTGGATCACCATGTGCAAGGCTGGTCCCTGATAAAACGAGCAGTGATTGACATAGGTCACCTTGAGCCCATCCATCCCGCTTAAGGTGGCGCCATACTTCTCCATCTTGGCATTGATGTTATGCAGATTGACCTGCTCATCGACACCTTCAATAAAGGGTTCTTCGCCATAGACATGAGCCATCGCCACCTGTGCGAGGGAGAGGGCCGCAGGAGCCGTTTCTGGCAGCGTGAGCCAGCGGGTGCTCATTCCCAGGAGGAAGGCGACCGATGCAGCCAGGGCGATCTGGCGCCAGGATGTCGATGTCCGGAGCTTGACTGGCGCCGTGCCAAGGGGTCGGGATGGCGGCATATCATCTGGCGCATCACTGTCTTGCAGCATGGCTTGCCTGAGCAGGATCCGCTCGGCCAGTCCGGCGGGAACCTCTACCTGCATGGCACGCTTGAGGCTTCTGTCGAACTGCTTCATCTCGTCGAGGTAGTTCCGATTAGCCTGGCTTGCTTCAGCGGTTTTGAGAAAGTCCGGTTGTTGATCGTTGGGCTGGATCATGGCGTTGCGGCGAAATTCGAGTTCATCCATGTCCGTGTCCTCTTGCTTGGTTCTTCTGCTCCATCGCCTCCTTGATCTGGCTGCGGGCGCGAAACAGGCGGGTCATGACGGTGTTCTTGTTGAGGCCGAGCATCTCGGCAATCTCCTCACCACTGAATCCTCCCACGACTTGCAGCAGCAGTGGCTCCTGGTACTCCTCGGGCAACCGGGCGATGTGACGGTGCAACCACTCGTTCTCCATCTCTTGTTCACTGTGCAGCGCATCGTGCTGGGGCTGAGGGTGATCGTCGAGATCCACCAGCTCCAGCTGTTTGCGTTCAAAGCGGCGGGCGTTCTCCCGTCTGAGGATGGTGATCAGCCACCCTTTGGCCGCCTTGTCATCCTGCAGGGTGTCGATAGCCTTCCAGGCACGCAGGAAGGTCTCTTGCACCAGATCTTCCGCTACGTTGGGATCCCGGGTCAGCCAGTAGGCATACCGGTAGAGATCGCCATGCAGCGCATGAACCAGTGCTTCAAATTTGGTTTGTTTGTCAGCCATGGGATCAGAGACCGGCGAAGTGGCCGGATCATTTCCACCAATATGCTGCTGAGCACGTTTTTTTCTAAAAAACAGCAGTGCCATTGGGCAATCCTTGTCAGGGGGCGTGGCGGCGGGAGCGGGAACTCCCGTGTGCCAGCAGGTAAATCAGGTACGTAATACCGGCGGTTTCATCGGCCCTGAGGGTACGCGCCAGAGCGCGCCACTCGATGGGCGGGCCAGAAGAGGGCCGTGCAAAACAGGCTCGCTCGAGTGCGGCTAGCGCGTTGCCGAGCCGATTATGCCCAGCGTCAGGCAACTGGCCTAATTGATAATAGGAGACCTGCCAGCGCATGGTCGCCCACAGGATCAGCGCCTTGCGACTGGCATCCGGCTGGTGTTGTGCAAGAGCACGTTGCAGTTGATAGAAGGCTCGCCAGCGGGGCCAGTGGCGCCATAGTGAACGCAGCATTATGGCCAGCACGACCCACCAAAGGCTCTCTCGCAGTGCCATCTGTGATGTCTGCTGATCAGGTTGCCGATTTGTCGTTGCCTGAAACGTCAGCGTGATGGCACGGAGGCTGGCCTGCTCAATCCGGCCGCTTTGGGTATTAAACCAGGGCAGATCAATGGGGGGAAGCTGATAGTCGCCGCTCTGCTCCGCGACCAGAGTCTGGCGCCACTGTCGCTCAAACAGCAGCTTGCCATCTCGGTAACGCTCCTGCTGTTGCTCGCCATCGGGATGTGCCTGTATGCCGTTTGGCAGTTGATGGGCCATCAGGGGGGCAAGCTGGATCTGGCCGCTGTCACCATTTTCCATGGTCAGGGTGAGGATACGGATCAGCGGTTCACCCACTTCCCCCGTGGAGGCCGGTTCAAGCCGTTGACTCAGGGTCAGCCGGGTGGCCACCGGTGTGGCGGGGGCTTTGTCGACCCTCACCTCGAGTGGTGCCGCACGGGCCGAGAGTTTTTGCGGCTTGCCCCCTTGCGGCGTGAGCTGCCCCTGCAAGCGGGGTGAGTCGAGGTACCAGAGTCCCGGCGCTTTTGCCTGAATAAGCCAGCTGCGGGTGAGCCTGCCGGGCAGACCAGCCTGAGCGGGGGCGATCCACTCGTCGCTACCGAGGCGACGGATAGTGAAGTGGGCAGAGCTGAGCTCGCTCAGGGCCGGGTTTTGCATGCTGGTAGGCAGCCACAGTGTCAGCCGGTAGATCACCGGCTGGCCGGGATAGAGCGGGCCCTGATGATCAAGGCTGGCCTGCATCTCAAGGGGCGAGGGTGCCTCGGGCTGTGGCAGCGCCGCTGTTTTCACCTCTCTCAATGGCAGGGTGAGCGAGGGGGTGAACTCATTTCCCAGCTTGAGCGGGGCAATCACCACCTCTGTATTTGCGGGGGAGTTGCTCTGGTGCAGCGGGATCTGCCAGCGAGTCAGTTGTTGTACCGGGGTCGTGACCCGGCTCATGGTCACTCTGCCTACTGCAAACTGGCGCAGTAATGGGGTGATCTCCAGTTCGTTGCTCTGGCGCTCGCCATCCGCTTCGATGATCAGCAGCCAATCGCTGGGGTCAGCCCCCGGCAGCAGCTCTGCCCTAGGGGGCAAAGCCCAGCAAAGTTGACTCGCGAGTGCGAGCAACAGCCCCCATCCAGCCTGCGTCACCAGGGCTCCTCCACCTTGATAAGGTCTCTGCGCAGCGCCTCTTTGCGCAGTCGCTGCTCCAGCAGCAACACCGGGGGAGAGGGTGGCAAGGGCATTGCTGCTGCCTGCTGAGCTGCCGATGGTTCGGGCTGTTTGCTATTGCTGGTATCGGGAGCGGCGGTCGCTCCACTCTGTAACAGAGAGAGGTTATAGAGCGCATCTTCATGCCCGGGATCCAGTGCCAGGGCCGCCAGATAGGCCTCCTTGGCGGCCGCAAACTCTCCCAGTTGCAGCAGGGCATTGCCGCGGTTGTAGTGGGCGGTGGCGCTCGTCGCTTCCTGATAGGCTGCGATGGCTTGTCGGTAGGCTCCGGCCCGATACCAGGCGTTGCCGCGCCAGATCGGATCGTCGAAAGTGCGGGCGGCCTGTTGAAAATTTCCCTGTTGATAATCCTGCATCGCTTGCAGCTCGCCCCTCTCAGCAGCTTGTAGATCTTGCGGCGCAAGCAGTTGCCACCCCAGCATCAGCGCCACCATCAGTCGGGCGCCGACTCTGGCCAATAATGCGAATGGTAATAACGGGATCAGCAGCCAGGGGCCAAGATCCAGTGGTGCCGGGGTGAGGGCCGAGGTGGTGGTGGGCAGCGGTGCAAAGTGGGGGACATCGCTACCCAGCCATTGCAGCTCACCGCCGAGGCGATTGGCCAGTGCGGCAATGGCCTGACTATCGGGGGCGGGCAACTGCGCGGGCATGCGGCTGGCAAACCCCAACTCATTGGCCGGAATGGCGGACATGGGGGCCGGTTGACCACTGCTGGCAAGCAGAATATCGAGGCGTGCCGACTGGGTGTCGCGGCAAAGAAGGCGTTGCTGGCAGGGCCACAGGGCGGCGATTTGGGTCATCTGATTCTGGGTGAGGTCGTCGGTGATCAGCAGCAGACGCGCTTGTTCTCCAGGGGCCAGCTGCTTCATGGCAAGTTCCACCGCCCGTGCCGGGTTGCTGCCCTGCAACGGCATGATATCGGGGCGCAAGTCGGGCAGTAGCAGCGAAAGGGCCTGATGATCCCGGGTTGGCGGCATGGCGAGGTAGGCATCGCCTGCGTAGAGGATCAGCGCAATGCGTTCACCCTTGGTGTGGCTCAACAACTGCTGCAACTGCCATCTGACCCGGGTCGCCCGATCCGGTTTGAGATCGGTGGCGGTCATCGAGCGTGACAAGTCCAGTAGCCAGATATCTAGCGGTGCTGCAGGCTGCTGTTGCAGCTCACCGCGCAGTGCCGGTCCACTCAGGGCCAAAATGACGGGCAGGGTTGCCAGCCAGAGCCAGGGACGTTGAGGATGGGATGCTGGCAGCAGATAAGCCTGCATCGCAGGTGCGAGCAGCGGGGGCTGGCGACGACGGCGCCACCCTTGCCAAAGCCAGGGGATGAGTGCGATCAGCCACAGGGGGCGGAGCAAGATCAGATCCATCTGCGTGCACCTCGTGTCAGCCAGCTACGCACCATGCGAAACTCCAGCCTGCCGTGTCCTGACGGCAGAAGCAACAAGCCACAAAGCAGTGCCAACGGCCAGGGGTAGAGCTCGATCACCGGCTGGTACTGGGCAATCGGCATGGGGGCAGGTTCAAGGGCATTGAGAGTCGCGTTGATGGCATCGAGATCGCTCTGGGTGCGTGCCCGAAAGTAACGCCCCTGGCCTGTCTGTGCCAGCTCTTTCAGGAGCGGCTCGTCCAGTTCGCTGCTGGGATCGGCCTGACCGCTGCCCGCCTCATCGTAGGGTTGAATAAAGGTATCGGGATCGGCCCCGACCCCCAGCGTGTAGATCCTTATTCCCTGTGCCGCGGCGAGTTTGGCCTCCTGCAGCGGGTCGGCATTGCCTGCGGTATTGCGGCCATCAGTGACCAGCAGCAGGGCGGTGGGGCGACCCGGATCCCCATGCTGACGTGCCAGCTGGATCGCTTCGCCAAGGGCGGTGGTGCGGCCGACCAGATCAAAATCGAGCTCGTCGCTCAAGGTCAACAGCACCGGGATCTCCTGAGTGAGGGGAGAGAGCAGGTAGGCGTGATCGGCAAATACGATGAGGCCCACCCTGTCTCCGGCCCGTTTGGCAATCAGCGCCTTGATCTGCAGGCGCACCGCCGTCAAGCGTGCTTGTTGCTCGCCGTTATCGAGCATATCAGGGGTGCGCATGCTGTCTGACAGATCCACCGCCAGCAGCAGATCCCGACTCCCTTCATATTGGATAACCGGTTCCCCCCACCACTGGGGGCGGCAGAGGGCAAGAATAAGAGCGCACCAGAGCAGCATGGCCCGCCAGAGCGGCAATCCGGCCTGAGGACGCAGCAGCGCAAACCCGGGGTGAGCCAGATAACCGTGGCGCAGGGGCGGCAAGCCGAAGCGCACCAGCAAGGGCAGCACCAGCGCCAGCGCAAACCAGGGCCAGGCCAGGATCATGGATGCCTCCGCGCGGCTTTACGCTTCGAGCGTGGAGAGCGTTGCAAGAAGAGGGTCTGACCCCAGCGGCGATAATGTTGCCGAAGCTGTTCGCTCTGCTCGCGAGTCGGGTTCTGGCTGCCATAGAGCCAACTGCTCCAGTGAGACGAGAACTGGCTGAAATCGCTGCCGCCGTGACGATCGACGAAGGCGAGCCACGCCTCTCCCTGCAACTGGCGCGCCTCGGGCCAGCGCTGCAGTGCTTCATGACGCAGGGCCTCCTGTATGCGTGCCACCAGCAGCACCGGATCTCCCTCCAGCTGACGACACCAGCGGCGGTAACGTATCACCCTGCGGGCAATCAGGACGATCAGCAGCAGCAATAGACCTGTGATCAATAGCCACAATAGCGCCTGCACTCTGGGGTCAAGACTCTGTTCAATCAGATCCGGCCCCGGGTGGATGTCTCGCATCAGGGCGGCCAGCGGCGGAGTGATGGCCTCGGAGGCGGGACTGGCGCTGTCGAGTTCGGTGGGCGAGCTCATCCCTGATGACATAACCCCTCCTGCCACTGCTGTTGCAGTGTCTGGCTGTTATCGAGCAGATAGAGGCGCTGCACCAATGGCAACAGCAACTGCTTGCCGTGGGCCAGCTGCTGCTCGGCGGCACGCCGGTAGCGCTGGGAGAAACCGGCATGGCCCCCATCCAGCCAGCCCTGATAGTGTTGCCCTGGCCGATCAATGGCCACTGGCAGCTGGCCCTCAGGGGAAAGGGCTGCCTCGAGGGGATCGCGGATCTGCCAATAGTGAATATCGTGGCGCCGTGAGAGCAGCTGCAACTGCTGACAGAGCGTCGACTCGCAGGGTCTGTGGTCGGTGATGATCGTCAGCTTGGCTCCGTGAGGCAACTTCACGCCGGACAAGGTGTCGGCTAGCGAGTGAGAAAGGGGCCGACGTGCCAGCCCTTGCTGGTAGTGATGGCAGAGGGATTCGAGCAGGGGCAGCACGCTGCCGCGCTGGCTCTGGTGATGGGGGATAAGCCCGTGGCAGATCAGGGTGTTGTGCTGCTTCTCCCCTTGCCAGATCAGGGCTGCTGCCAGCTCGCATCCCAGACGTGCCTTGAGCTGTAGTGTGGAGCCGAAATACATGGCGGGAGAGAGATCGAGCAGCAGCCAGTGCGCCTGATCGAGCTCCTCGCTATAGAGGCGGGTATAGGGACGACCGAGGCGTGCGGTCACTCGCCAGTCGATATGGCGTACCTCGTCACCAGCCTGATAGACGCGCAGCTCCCGAAACGTGAGTCCGGGAGCGCGGCCAGGTTTGCCGCATTCGCTGCTGCTTCTGCCTGCGTGAGGTGGCTTCTTGGCCTTGGCCCAGAGCCGGATATTGAGCAACCGTGGCAGCGACAGGGCGATATCGGGATGGAGATCCGGAGTTAGGGACATGGCACCTGATCCAGCAGTTGGGCGATCAGGATATCGTTATCCAGATTGTCGGCCAGTGCCTGATAGCTGGGAATAAGGCGGTGGCGCAACACCGGATAGGCTTGCAGCTGGATATCTTCCGGCAGCACATAATCTCGTCCAGCAAGCCAGGCTCGGGCGCGGGCGGAGCGAGCCAGCCCCTGCGTAGCCCGAGGGCTGGCCCCCACGGCAATCAATGGCTCAAGGGCAGGGCAAAGACCACTGCCCGGGCGAGTGGCGCAGACCAGCTCCACCAGATAGTGCTCCAGTCTGCTTTGCATGGTGACCGCCAGCACTTCGCTGCGAGCACGTTGCAAGGTGGTCTGGCTCAGAGTCACTGGTGCCGCGCCAAGCTGTTCGCCGCTGGCGTTGAGCTGCAAGATGGCGAGCTCCATGGTGGGGCTCGGGTAATCCACCATTAACTTGAGCAGAAAGCGGTCTAGCTGGGCTTCCGGCAGGGGATAGGTACCCTCCTGCTCGATGGGGTTCTGGGTGGCGGCGACCATAAAGAGAGGCGGCAGTCGCCAGCTCTTTTTGCCTACGGTGATCTGGTGTTCGGCCATGGCCTCCAGCAGCGCTGATTGCACCTTGGCCGGTGCCCGGTTGATCTCGTCCGCCAGCACCAGATGATTGAACAGGGGGCCTGGTTGGAATACAAAACTGGCATCCTGCGGGTGAAACACCTCGCTGCCGGTGAGATCGGCGGGAAGCAGATCGGGGGTGAACTGGATACGGGCAAAGCGTCCCTCGACGGCGCCAGCGAGCGCCTTGACGGCGCGGGTTTTGGCCAGCCCGGGGGCCCCTTCGATTAATACATGTCCTTCACATAACAGGGCAATCAGGAGCCCTTCTATTAGCTCCTCCTGCCCCAGGATCTGACTGCCAAGATAGTCCCTAAGTGCTCTGAACTCGGCCGCTGCCATGCGATAAACCCGTTGTTTTTATGGAAGTTGATCTTTTTATACTCCAGTTGCTCCCCAAGGGCGAGCAAAGGGGCCTTGCCGTGCTTAATTTAGTTTCAATCAGCTGTATGAAACTTGTGATTGGATTGTTAAGATGTGGCGCAATGAGGTCAGACCTCTGCCTTTTAAACCAAGGAGCCAGGATGAAACAGCCATTGAAACTGACGACTCGCCAGGGCGAACGGATTGCCGTCGTGGCGGGGCTGCGTACCCCCTTTGCCAAGCAGGCCACCGCCTTTCATGGCGTGCCTGCAGTCGATCTCGGCAAACTGGTGGTGAGCGAGATGCTTGCCCGTACCGATCTCGATCCCAAGCTTATCGACCAGCTGGTGTTTGGTCAGGTGGTTCAGATGCCGGAAGCCCCCAACATTGCCCGCGAGATCGTGCTCGGTACCGGCATGAGCGTCAATACCGATGCATATAGTGTTTCCCGCGCCTGCGCCACCAGTTTTCAGGCGGTGGCCAACGTCACCGAATCCATCATGGCCGGTACGGTAGACATCGCCATCGCCGGTGGTGCGGACTCCTCCTCCGTGCTCCCTATCGGAGTGAGCAAGAAGCTGGCCCGCGCCCTGGTGGATCTCAACAAGGCGCGCAATCTGCAGCAGCGCTTCAATATTCTTCGTCAGTTGCGGGTCAAGGATCTGCTGCCGGTACCGCCCGCTGTGGCGGAATACTCTACTGGCCTCTCCATGGGGCAGACCGCCGAGCAGATGGCCAAGAGCCACCAGATCAGCCGCGAGGCGCAAGATGCGCTGGCTCACCGCTCCCACACTCTGGCCGCGCAGGCCTGGGCCGATGGCAAGCTCAGCGGCGAGGTGTTTACCGCCCATGTGCCGCCCTACAAGTCACCGCTGGAGCGGGACAACAATATCCGTGAAAGCTCGGATCTCGCGAGCTACGCCAAGCTCAAGCCGGTGTTTGACAGGTTTCATGGCACAGTCACTGCTGCCAACGCAACCCCGCTCACTGACGGCGCTGCAGCCGTGTTGCTGATGCGGGAAGGTCGGGCGAAAGAGCTGGGCCTCGAGCCGCTTGGTTATATCCGCAGCTTCGCCTTCTCGGCCATCGATGTGTGGCAAGACATGCTGATGGGGCCCTCCTACGCCACGCCGCTGGCGCTGGACAGAGCCGGCATCACGCTCAGCGATCTGACCCTGATCGACATGCACGAAGCCTTTGCCGCCCAGACGCTGGCCAACCTCAAGATGTTTGCCAGCCACGAGTTTGCCCGTGACAAGCTGGGCCGCGATCAGGCCATCGGCGAGGTAGACATGGAGAAGTTCAACGTCCTCGGCGGTTCGCTGGCCTATGGCCACCCCTTTGCCGCGACCGGTGCGCGGATGATCACCCAGACCCTGCACGAGCTGCGTCGTCGTGGTGGGGGATTGGGGCTCAACACCGCCTGTGCGGCGGGTGGATTGGGCGTGGCTATGGTGTTGGAGGTTGAATAATGAGCGCTAAGACTTTTTCCCTGGATGTTCGCCATGATGGCATTGGTATTCTCACCATGGATGTGCCGGGCGAGAGCATGAATACCCTGAAAGCCGCCTTTGTGGAGGAGATCCGCAGCGTGTTGGCCGAGGTGAAACGCAACAAGGATTTGATCGGGCTGGTGATCACCTCCGGCAAGAAGGATTCCTTCATCGCCGGCGCTGACATCACCATGCTGGCCGCCTGTACCAGTGCCAAGGATGCCGAGACCCTGTCGCGAGAAGGGCAGGAGATTTTCGCCGAGATCGAGGGGCTGACCATTCCGGTGATCGCCGCCATTCATGGCCCCTGCCTCGGTGGCGGGTTGGAGCTGGCGCTGGCCTGTCATGGCCGGGTTGTGACCGAACACGGCAAATCTGTGCTGGGATTGCCGGAAGTGCAGCTCGGTCTGCTGCCAGGCTCCGGTGGTACCCAGCGCCTGCCGCGCCTTATCGGAGTGGCCAAGGCGCTTGATCTGATGCTGACCGGCAAGCAGGTGAGGGCCAAACAGGCCAAGAAACTGGGGCTGGTGGACGATGTGGTGCCGCCCTCCATCCTGCTGGAGGCCGCCATCAAGCTGGCCAAGAAGGGCAAACCGCGCCATCAGTTGAAACGGGATCTGCAGGGCAAGGTGCTGGAGACCAACAAGCTGGGTCGCAAGGTGCTGTTCGATCAAGCCAGCAAGGGGGTGAAAGCCAAGACCCGTGGCAACTACCCGGCGCCGGAGCGGATCCTCGAGGTGGTGCGCATAGGCGTGGAGGAGGGGATGAAGGCCGGTCTGGCCGCCGAATCCCGCCACTTTGGCGAGCTGGTGATGACGGCTGAGTCTGCCGCTCTGCGTTCCATCTTCTTTGCCACCACCGAGATGAAGAAAGAGGTCACCTATCAGGGGGCCGAGCCGCGCAAGGTGGGCCACGCGGCCGTGCTGGGCGGTGGTCTGATGGGGGGCGGCATTGCGTTCGTCACCGCTACCAAGGCGGGCGTGCCGGTGCGGATCAAGGATGTGGCAAGCGCCGGGATCGGCAATGCCATGCGCTACAGCTATGACATTCTGGCCAAGAAGCTCAAACGTCGTCACATCTTGCGCAGCGAATTGGAAAAGCAGATGAGCCTGCTGACCGGCACCCTCGACTACTCAGGTTTCCATCGGGTGGACATGGTGGTGGAGGCGGTGTTTGAAGATCTCAACCTCAAACACCAGATGGTGAAGGACGTGGAGCGTGAGTGCGGTGAGCACACAGTGTTTGCCTCCAACACCTCCTCCCTGCCCATTAACCAGATTGCGGCAGAGGCGGCGCACCCAGAGCGAGTCGTGGGGCTGCACTACTTCAGCCCAGTGGACAAGATGCCGCTGGCGGAGATCATCCCCCACGCTGGCACCAGTGCCGAGACGGTCGCCACCACCCTGGCCTTTGCCCGTGCTCAGGGTAAAACGCCTATCGTGGTGAAGGACGAAGCCGGTTTCTATGTCAACCGCATCCTGGCGCCCTACATGAACGAAGCTGCGCGACTGGTGCTGGAAGGGGAGCCGGTGGAGGTGCTGGATAGCGCACTGCTGGACTTTGGTTTCCCGGTTGGCCCCATCACCTTGCTCGATGAGGTCGGTATCGACGTGGGCGCCAAGATCTCCCCCATTCTCGAGAAAGAGCTGGGCGGCGAGCAGTTCCAGGCGCCCAAGGCGTTCGACAAGCTGCTGCAAAATGATCGCAAGGGACGCAAGAACGGCAAGGGCTTCTACCTCTATGGCAAGGCGGCACCGCGCAACAAGCTGACCGGCAAAGAGGGCAAGAAGACGGTGGACGAGAGCGTCTATGGCGTGCTCGGCATCAAGCCTTCTGCCAAGCTGGCCCGTCAAGAGATCGCCGAGCGCTGCGTGTTGCTGATGCTCAACGAAGCGGCCATGGCGCTGGATAGCGGTGTGGTGGTGTCGGCCCGTGATGGCGATATCGGGGCCATCTTCGGCATCGGCTTCCCGCCATTCCTTGGCGGCCCGTTCCGTTATATGGACACGCTCGGGATCGATCATCTTGTTGGCCGTCTGGAATATTACCAGAAGCGCTACGGTGACCGGTTTGCTCCCTGTGCCCGCCTCAAGGCGATGGCCGCAGAGCAGCAGACCTTCTACTGATAACTGCGCCGAGTGACCGTAAGGCAAAGAGGCCCGCAACACATGCGGGCCTCTTTCTATGTTGTGATTTGTTCAGGTTGTGCTGCGATGATGCAGGCAGAGGCGGAAGCTGATAAAAAACGGCCCACCGAAGTGGGCCGTCGAGATATCACGTCACGGGTCAGATCCCCGGTTTGCGCTCCGGGCAGCGGCCGATGATATCGGGTGGCAACTCGCCGTTATCCTGTTCCAGCACCACGTCGAATCCCCACAGTTGATGGAGGTGCTTGAGCACCTCATGGCGAGAGTCGCCAAGGGGTATGCGGTTGTGGGGCACATAGCGCAGGGTGAGGGAGCGATCCCCCTTCACGGCAACGTTGTAGACCTGAATATTGGGCTCCAGATTGCTGAGGTTGTACTGGGCCGACAGGGTATTGCGCACCTGACGGTACCCCTCGTCATTGTGGATGGCGGAGACCTTCAGGTAGTTCTTCAGATCGTCGTCATCGATGGCGAACAGCTTCATATCCCGCATCACCTTCGGGCTTAAGAACTGGCTGATAAAGCTCTCATCCTTGAAGTTCTGCATGGCAAAATGCAACGTTTCCACCCAGTTGCTGCCAGCGTAATCGGGGAACCACTGTCTGTCCTCCTCGGTCGGGTTCTCACAGATGCGGCGCAGGTCGGTAAACATGGCAAACCCCAGCGCATAGGGGTTGATCCCCGAGTAGTAGCGACTGTTGTAGGCCGGTTGATAGACCACGTTGGTGTGGCTGTGCAGCACTTCCATCATGAAGCGATCGCTCAGCTTGCCCTCGTCATAGAGGTGATTGAGGATGGTGTAGTGCCAGAACGTGGCCCACCCCTCGTTCATCACCTGGGTCTGCTTTTGCGGATAGAAATACTGGCTGATCTTGCGCACGATGCGTACCACTTCCCGCTGCCAGGGTTCCAGCAAGGGGGCATTCTTCTCGATGAAGTAGAGAATGTTTTCCTGGGGCTCGGCGGGGTAGCGCCTGTCCTCCACCCCCGCGGCTTTATGCTGCTTGGGCAGGGTACGCCACAGCTCGTTGACCTGAGTCTGCAGATAATCTTCCCGTGCCTTCTGACGCCGCTTTTCCTCGGCCATGGAGATCTTCTGGGGACGTTTGTAGCGATCCACCCCGAAGTTCATCAGGGCATGGCAGGAGTCGAGCAGCTGTTCCACCGCCTCGATGCCATGCTTCTCTTCACACTGGGTGATGTAGTTCTTGGCGAACAGCAGGTAGTCAATGATAGAGGAGGCATCGGTCCAGGCCTTGAACAGGTAGTTATTCTTGAAGAAGGAGTTGTGACCGTAGCAGGCGTGTGCCATCACCAGCGCCTGCATCGGCATGGTGTTCTCCTCCATCAGGTAGGCGATGCAGGGATCGGAGTTGATGACGATCTCGTAGGCCAGCCCCATCTGGCCGCGCTTGTAGTTGCGCTCGGTATGGATAAAGCGCTTGCCGAACGACCAGTGTTGATAGCCGATGGGCATGCCGACGCTGGAGTAGGCATCCATCATCTGTTCGGCGGTGATCACCTCGATCTGGTTGGGGTAGGTGTCCAGCTTGTAGAAACGGGCGACCCGGGCGATCTCCTGGTGATAGGTCTCCAGCAGATCGAAGTTCCAGTCTGGTCCGTCATCCAGTGGCGCTACACGTTTTTCAGTTTCGATCATGTGACCTCCTCACGCCGCTTGTTTCTTGAACAGCTCGCGGAACACCGGATAGATATCCTCGACTTTACGAATATGCTCCATCGCAAAGTGGGGGAACTGGCTGGCTACCGACTCATATTCGTGCCACAGAGTCTGGTGGGCACGGGTGGTGATCTCGATGTAGGAGTAGTACCTCACCCTTGGCATGATGTCCCGCGCCAGGATCTCCCTGCACTGCGGTGAGTCATCAGCCCAGTTGTCTCCATCCGACGCCTGCGCCGCATAGATGTTCCACTGGTTGGCGGGGTAACGCTCGTTGATGATGTCATTCATCATCTTGAGGGCGCTGGAGACAATAGTGCCGCCGGTCTCCTGGGAGTAGAAGAACTCGTGCTCGTCCACCTCCTTGGCCTGGGTGTGGTGGCGGATATAGACCACCTCGACGTTCTTGTAGGTCCGGCTCAGGAACAGATAGAGCAGGATATAGAAACGCTTGGCCATCTCCTTGGTGGCCTGATCCATGGAGCCCGAGACGTCCATCAGACAGAACATCACCGCCTGACTGGAAGGGACGGGCCGTTTGACGAAGTTGTTGAATTTGAGATCGAAGGTGTCAATAAACGGCACCGCATCGATCCGTCGTTTCAGCTCCCTGATCTCCTTCTCGAGCAGGGCTATTTCGGCAAAGTGCTCGTTGGGATCGGTGGCCAGCAGGGCCAGCCGATCTTCCAGTTCATGCAATTGGCGTTTCTTGCCTGCTTGCAGCGCCATGCGACGTGCCAGCGAATTTTGCAGGGAACGCACCACGTTGATGTTGGCGGGCACCCCGTTTGAGGTGTAGCCCGCCCGATAGGTTTTCACCTCCATCAGCTGATTGAGCTGGGTTTTCTGTAGCCTGGGCAGCTCCAGATCTTCAAACAGCAGATCGAGATACTCATCCTTGGAGATCTGGAACACGAAATCATCGGCCCCTTCACCCTGATTGGATGCTTGTCCCTCGCCGGAACCCTGTCCGCCGCCCCCTCCTTTGGGACGGTCAATCTTGTCGCCGGAGACGAACTGGTCATTGCCGGGATGCACCATCTCCCGTTTACCACCGTGCCCCTGATGAAAATGGGGCTCGCCGATATCCTTGGTCGGGATGCTGATGCTCTCGCCCTTGTCTACGTCCTGAATGCTGCGCTTGGAGACAGCATCCGAGACCGCTTGTTTTATCTGCTTCTTGTAGCGGCGGATGAAGCGCTGCCGATTGACAGCGCTTTTGTTTTTGCCGTTGAGCCTGCGGTCGATAAAATGCGCCATAACTCCCCCTTGAACAGTCAGGGTCAGGATGACTTGCGTACCCTGAGATACCATTCGGAGAGCAGTCGCACCTGTTTACGGGTGTAGCCTTTCTCCATCATCCGTTCGACAAAGTTATCGTGCTTCTTCTGCTCCTCGGCCGAGGTTTTGCTGTTGAAGGAGATAACCGGCAGCAGCTCTTCCGTGTTGGAGAACATCTTCTTCTCGATCACGGTGCGCAGCTTCTCGTAACTGGTCCAGTTGGGGTTACGGCCTGCATTGTTGGCCCGGGCACGCAGTACGAAGTTGACGATTTCGTTACGGAAATCCTTCGGGTTGCTGATCCCGGCGGGTTTTTCAATTTTCTCCAGCTCGCTGTTGAGAGACGCTCTGTCAAACAGCTGGCCGGTTTCGGGGTCACGGTACTCCTGATCCTGGATCCAGAAGTCGGCGTAGGTGACGTAGCGATCGAAGATGTTCTGACCGTACTCGGAGTAGGACTCGAGATAGGCGGTCTGGATCTCCTTGCCGATGAACTCCACATAACGCGGAGTCAGATAACCCTTGATGAATTCAAGGTAGCGATCGTGCAGCTCTTGCGGGAACTGCTCGCGCTCGATCTGCTGCTCCAGCACATAGAAGAGATGCACCGGGTTGGCGGCCACTTCCGCGTGGTCGAAGTTGAAGACGCGGGAGAGGATCTTGAACGCAAAGCGAGTAGAGAGACCATTCATCCCCTCGTCCACACCGGCGTAGTCGCGATACTCCTGATAGCTCTTCGCCTTGGGATCGGTGTCTTTCAGGCTTTCGCCATCATAGACCCGCATCTTGGAGTAGATGCTGGAGTTTTCTGGCTCTTTCAGCCGTGACAACACCGAGAATTGGCCCAGCAGTTCGAGGGTACCCGGGGCGCACTTGGCCTCGGTCAGTTCGCTGTTGACCAACAGTTTTTCGTAGATCTTCACCTCTTCCGAGACGCGCAGGCAGTAAGGTACCTTGACGATGTAGACCCGGTCGAGGAAGGCTTCGTTGTTCTTGTTGTTGCGGAACTGCTGCCACTCTGATTCGTTGGAGTGAGCGAGCAAGATGCCGTCAAAGGGGAGGGCGGAGAGCCCTTCGGTACCGTTGTAGTTACCCTCCTGGGTCGCTGTCAGCAGCGGGTGCAGCACCTTGATGGGGGCCTTGAACATCTCCACAAACTCCATCACCCCTTGGTTCGCTTTACAGAGCGCACCTGAGTAGGAGTAGGCATCGGCGTCATCCTGGGCGAAGTGCTCCAGCATGCGGATGTCGACCTTGCCGACCAGTGAGGAGATGTCCTGGTTGTTGTCATCACCGGGTTCAGTCTTGGCAATGGCAATCTGATCGAGGATGGAGGGGTTGACCTTCTCCACCTTGAACTTGGTGATGTCGCCGCCAAACTCGTGCAGGCGTTTGGCCACCCAGGGGGACATGATGGGACGCAGGTAACGGCGCGGGATGCCGTACTCTTTCTCCAGGATCTCCCCATCCTCTTCGATGTCGAACAGGCAGAAGGGGTGATCGTTGACCGGTGAGCCCTTGATGCGATAGATGGGCACCTTCTGCATCAGGGATTTGAGTTTCTCTGCCAGCGAGGATTTACCGCCGCCAACGGGGCCCAGCAGATAGAGGATCTGTTTCTTCTCCTCCAGCCCCTGGGCGGAGTGTTTGAGGTAGGAGACGATCTGTTCGATGGCCTCTTCCATCCCGTAGAAATCCTTGAAGGCGGGATAGCGTGCCACGACGCGGTTGGAGAAGAGTCGGCTCAGTCTGGGGTTGGCTGAGGTGTCTACCATCTCCGGCTCACCGATGGCGGTCAGCAGACGTTCGGCTGCGGAGGCGTAGCAGGCTTTATCCTGCTTACACATATCCAGGAACTCCTGGATGGTATATTCCTCTTCTCTCGCTTTTTCATATCGCTGTTGGTAATGCTCGAATATGCCCATAACTTTGCCCTCGTTATAGTCGCTTACCCTGAAAAAAGTGGATGACTGCTTTTGTGTTGTGCGCTTTTAAAGCCTAGTCAACAGACTCCAGTAATCCATCACGGTTGATAGGTTAAATTCTGAAGAAACCTGCCCGATCCTTGTGCGGGGAGGGTCAGTCAACAACACCGCTATGTTACTGACTGTTAAATTATTTTTGCCACGATAGTGAGGTAAATGTCAAAGACATAAAAAATAAATGTTTATGGGAAACAGGGAACTTATTGCGAAAAGATTAAGGGGTTTGACGAAAGGCAATGGGGCTGCGGGTTGGCGGGGTTATGGATGAGAATGTTATTACGTGAACGTCAACGTAAATCACTTTGTTTGGAGTTTCGGCTCTAATTTTTACATTGACGCTACATTTTGAGTGCCCTAGATTGGCGAGGTGTGAGCAGCAAGATGCTTTAGCAAGAGAGTTGACTGTTGACTCACCAAGCTCTGTTTAAGCACGTTTCCGTTGGCTTGACCCTCGCAACCGCGAGGGTCTTCTTTTTCTGTGTCTGTAAACGCTTGTTTCTGCTGGTGGCTATTGAAGTCACCAGCACTCATCTATCAAGGGTAGGCTTGTTGCACTGCCGCCAGGACGCGGGCAAACGGGTGGGCGGCCAACTGGCCTGCGCCCGCCAGCGATTTGGCCTTGACCCGGCTGGTCAGCGGTGTGGCGATACCGCACAGGAAACGGGCCAAAACACGCGCATCCACGGAACCGGTCTTGGCAATCAGCGGATCGCACCAGGCGCGGATCCCCGCCTCGTTTGGCATGGTCAGTGAGGGCAGGGGCGGGAGATGCGCCACCTCGCCGCGACAAACCGAACAGTGGCCACAATGAACCGGCGCCACCTCATCGGCAAAATAGCGGGCGAGGCGGTGGCTCAGGCACTCACTTGAGGTGAAAAAGTCGAGCATGGCTTGCAGTCTTGCCAGCTCGCTCTGCTCTTTTTGCAGGAACAGGGCGTGCAGGGCTTTTGCTTCCTGCTCGTTGTCCCACCCCTGACGGGTGATCCGGTAGACCTCGGTCATCTGTTTGCTTTCAAGCTCGATCCAGCCTTGCTGCTGCAGGTAGTCGAGCGCCGCAACCGCCCGCTGTCGCTCTCCTTGATAGCCCTGCCAGAGGGCGTCAAAGTCCATGGTGCACCAGCTGCGCGCTTGCGGGGCGCAGGCGAACAGTTGCTCCAGAAACTGGCGACGATCCGGATTGAAGCGACTCACAATCTCGTCTTTATCCAGCACAAACTTGAAGCGATAGTCGGCGTAGTAGCTGTAGGCCGGGGTGATGATGCCTGCCATCTCCAGATAGACCAGCAAGGTTTTAAGGGGCAACTGGCGGATATTGGTGTCGTTGGAGAGACGCAGCAGGGTGAATTCCCACTCGCTCCCGCTCTGCTTGATGATGGCAAGGAGCTGGAGGATGGCACTCAAATCCGGCGTATCGCCGTAGACGAAGTTCTCCAGCACCGGCAGCTGGCTCTGGTTGGCCAGCACAATACAGCGCGATGGCTGGCCATCCCGTCCGGCGCGGCCAATTTCCTGGCTGTAGTTCTCGATGGATTTGGGCAGATCGTAGTGAATGACCCGCCGGATATCTGCTTTGTCGATCCCCATGCCAAAGGCGATGGTGGCGACGATGCAATCCACCTTGCCCGCCATGAAGTCGTGCTGGATCTGACTGCGCAGCGCCGAGTCGAGTCCGGCATGATAGGCGCGGGCGTTGATCCCTTCTCTAATGAGTTGCTCGGCGCAGGCTTCGGCGGTGTGTTGCAAGGTGACGTAGACGATGGTGGGGGCCCTTGGATCGTTGGCCAACTCCTGCGCGAGCCAGCTATCCCGCGCATCGGGCGACCGGGGAATGACTGCCAGATCAAGATTGGGGCGATAGAAACCGGTGACCACGACCCCCTCCGGCGCGATGCCGAATTTGGTCTGCATATCCTGAATAACCGCCGGTGTGGCGGTGGCCGTCAGCAGCAACACCTGCGGGATCTTCAGGTCATGGCGATAGCTCGGCAGCTTGAGGTAGTCGGGGCGAAAGTTGTGGCCCCACTCCGAGATACAGTGCGCCTCATCGACGACCAGCAGCGAGAGCGGCACTTGCTGGATAAAGCGGCGAAAGCGCTCGTTTTTGAGTCGCTCCACCGAGATCATCAGGATCTTGAGCTGGCCATCCAGCGCCTGCTGCATCACTCGTCGGCTCTCCTCCGGGCTCTGGCTCGAGTCGAGGGTAGCGGCGCTTATTCCCTTGCTTTTAAGGAAGGCGAGTTGATCGTGCATCAGCGCCAGCAGCGGCGATATAACCAGGGTCAGGTGAGGCAGGGCGAGGGCAGGCAGTTGATAACAGAGCGACTTGCCGGAGCCGGTGGGAAAGATGGCGGCGGCACTCTGACCTGCCAGCACCCGGCTGATCACCGCCTCCTGACCTAGCCTGAGTGCGGAGAAACCAAAATATTGGTTGAGCAGGGATGTGATCATGGCAAGGCTCCGCGGCAAATGGGGGATGATAGCACAGCGACACCGGTCACGGGTGGCACAGGAATGGTCGTGAGGGTGAGGGCGGAGAGTGTCGATAAAACGTACAAAAATGGGTGGTTGCGCTGTGGTTAAGGTTTTGTTGCAGTTTTTTGTGATGGAAACGGGATATTTTTTGGTGAGTCTCTGGAAAAAAAAGATGGCGAATGGGATATTCCGTCATGCAATCCGGTGACTGGCGGATCGGCCCGACAGAAGGCTGGCCACAGACACCACATTCGGGCGACAGGGGTCTCCCGATGAGTGGTTGCAGACAGGACTCATGATTCATGCACTACGGTGCTTAGGGACTTTTTTGATGACACAACAACACCCCCTCCTTCGGCTGGTCAATAGCACCAGCCTGGTCAGCCAGATCCTGGTTGGTCTGGTATTCGGTATCTTGCTGGCACTGTTTGCGCCCGAGTGGGCGAAAACGGCAGGTCTGCTTGGCAGTCTGTTCGTTGGTGCACTGAAAGCGGTAGCTCCGCTGCTGGTATTCGTACTGGTGATGGCGGCCATCATTGGTCACAAGCAGGGTCAGAAGACCAATATTCGCCCGCTGCTGGCGCTCTACCTGTTTGGTACCTTCTCTGCGGCCGTGGTCGCGGTGATTGCCAGCTTCCTGTTCCCCTCCAACCTCCATCTGGTGGCCAATACTGCCGAGATCACCCCGCCCGGCGGGATCACCGAGGTACTGCAGACCCTGCTGTTCAACGTGGTGACCAACCCGGTCAAGGCGTTGATGGATGCCAACTATATCGGGATCCTTGCGTGGGCCATCGGTCTGGGTATCGCCATGCGCCATGCCAACGAGAGCACCAAGGCGCTCATCACTGACCTGTCTCACGGTGTATCCGCCATCGTGAAAGCGGTGATCCGCTGTGCTCCGCTCGGGATCCTGGGTCTGGTTGCCTCCACTCTGGCAGAGACCGGCTTCGATGCCCTGTTTGGCTATGCTCAACTGCTGGTGGTGCTGATCGGCTGCATGCTGTTTATCGCCTTTGTGGTCAACCCATTGATCGTCTTCTGGAAGATCAAGCGCAACCCCTATCCGCTGGTGCTGACCTGCCTCAAAGAGAGCGGCGTGACCGCCTTCTTTACCCGCAGCTCTGCCGCCAACATTCCGGTCAACATGGCGCTGTGTGAAAAACTGCGCCTGCCCAAAGATACCTACGCGGTCTCCATCCCGCTGGGTGCCACCATCAATATGGCGGGTGCCGCTATCACCATCACTGTGCTCGCCATGGCGGCGGTACATACCCTGGGGATGGAAGTGGACATGGCAACGGCCATTCTGCTCTCCGTGGTCGCCACCATCAGTGCCTGTGGCGCATCCGGTGTCGCCGGTGGTTCCTTGCTGCTGATCCCGCTGGCCTGTAGCCTGTTTGGCATCAGCAATGACATCGCCATGCAGGTGGTAGCAGTCGGCTTTATCATCGGCGTGCTGCAGGATTCTGCCGAGACGGCGCTGAACAGCTCCACCGACGTGCTGTTCACCGCCGCTGCTTGCATGGCCGAAGATGAAACCCTGCTGGAACCTTCCGCGCTGCCCAGCAGCGAGGCGTGAGCCGGTAGCTCGATTTTTCGATTCAGCCCCTCTCTGTGAGGGGCTTTTTATATCAGCGGGCCTAAATGTGTTGAGGAGAGGAGTGCGCAAGAAAACATTCATTTTGATGAAATGTTTGGTTACAAATAGCCGACAGACAGTGCGGGTGCTGCCCCGTTAAAATAGCTGCGGAATAATAAGGTTCAGGCTAAAAAACGAGATTAAATAATGAAAAAAACTACGCTTTCGTGGGCAATTATTGGTGCATTAGGTTTGGTTGGTTGCGGTGGTGGTGGCGGAGATAGTGGTGGTGGTGGTACCACGCCACCGGAGCCGCAACCGAGGGCGCTGCCGGTGGCTGGCGTCTATCTCCCCGTCCTGATGGACGCTCAGGGGCAGTTAATCAACCGTCCGGTCAACGACAGTTATCGTGCGGTCGGTCTTGTCTATCCGGCGTCCACAGAGGGCACGGGTTGGGCGATGAACATTGCTGAGAAAAGAAGTGTCACAGTCAGCACTTATACCTTCCCTCAAGGCTTCTCTTCTCTGAATAAAGGTGAGGGTTACCCACTGACGTTGTCGTTGCTGGTGAACAAAAGCCAACCCAGTACCTTCGACTCGGCTGAGCAAAAGTCCAATACCAATGTCGATGGGTTGGTCAAGGTGGCGTCTGTGCCAGATACGGCGGGAAGCAGCCAGTCACTCTGGGTACTCGATTATCGACCCGTCAAAGCCAAAATCGATTCTGCACTCACTATTCAGAATTGGGGCGGCCAAGTGGCATTGCAGCCGATGGTCACTGCGCCTATCAACGCGGACTCCTGGTACAACCTTGGGGAGAGTGCACTGTTTCAAGATTTCAAAACCGAGCGCAGCAACAATGGTTTGGGGATCAAGCTGACCATCCTGTTTAAAGAAGGGTGTTCTGTAAGCGGTGAGACAGAGGCCAACACTCAAGGTTTGAACAAGCTGACGTTGACTGGTTGGAACAATCGGTCATGCAGTTTCAATACCTTGACAGGGCCTGCTGATATCAAAGAGGGAAAAATTTATGAGGGGCTCTGGGAAAAAAGGATGCGCGAATTTGCCGATCGCAACGCCAGTGTCACTGCATATCTGACCATGAAACCGGGTAGCAATGGTCAGAAAGACACCCTGGTGCTCGGTATTCCGGAAATCACCGGTATCACGCCGTTCCTGTTGGAAGCGCAACCACTCTAATCAGCCAGAGATAGTGCGTGTTTATCAAGAGACGCCAGTCGCTTACCCGACTGGCATTTTTGTTGGTCGAGGTTCGGTGCGAAGCCCTGAAACATCATGATGTGGTTGCCGGATAAGGGTTGTTTCCTTGGTTGTTGTGTGAGTTCAGGTGCTGTGGCTGCAATAACTGCGTGATGAGTGGCAAGACTATTCAGGACGGGACAACGCAATAAAAAAAGCCAGCCGAGTGTTCGGCTGGCTTTTTGCTATCAGCGGCAGGTAGGGGATTAACCGACCAGCTGATAGAGGATGGCGGAGATGGCGATCATGCCCATGGTTGCAACGAAGACGTTGCTGATATGGCCCTGATATTTCGCCATAGCCGGTACGCGCTTGATGGCGTACATCGGCATGATGAACAGGATGGTAGCGATGATCGGGCCGCCCAAGGATTCAATCATGCCCAGGATGGAAGGGTTGGCAATGGCAGTGCCCCACAGGGTCAGGATGAAGAAGGCGATAATGAACATCTCGACTTTCTTGGCGTTCGGCTCTTTGCCGGACTTGCGCATGTTCTGCACTATCATCCCTTTCAGACCTTCACGGGCACCCAGATAGTGGCCGAAGAAGGAGGATACGATGGCTACGAACGCAACCAACGGACCGAAGTAGGAGATGATGGGGCTGGCATGCTGGTTCGCCAGATAGGAGAGCACGGCGATGTTCTGGGCCTTGGCTTCTGCCAGCTGGGCCGGTGTCAGGCTCATGACGCAGGAGAAGACGAAGAACATCACGAAGCCCAGCAGCACCATGGCGGTACGCTTGAGGATGGCATCGGCTTTCTCGACAGCCTGATCGCCGTGGTCGCGGCGCTGGGCCAGGGAGAAGCTGGAGATGGCCGGGCTGTGGTTGAAGGAGAAAACCAGTACCGGGATGGTCAGCCACAGGGTAGTGGCGAAATCCTTGGCAGAGGGCACTTGCTCCAGCGCAGCACCGGTCCAGTCAGGGATCAGGTACAAAGAGATACCGGCCAGAATGGCGATCAACGGATAAACCAGCAGCTCGGTCACTTTCAGCATCAGCTTTTCACCGGCCAGCATTACCGACATCATGCCCATGATCAGCACAATGGAGAGGATCCAGCGCGGTGGGGCACTCATCTGCAGCTGATTGACCATAAAGCTTTCCACGGTGTTGGTGATACCCACGCCATAGATCAGCACGATGGGGTAGATGGCGAAGAAGTAGAGCAGGGTGATTAATTTACCGGCACCCACGCCAAAGTGCTCTTCCACCACTTCGGTGATGTCTGCATTTGGCTTTTTGGAGGAGAGCACGAAGCGGGCCAGACCACGGTGGGCCAGATAGGTCATGGGACCTACCAGCAGCGCCATGACGACCAGCGGCCAGAAACCGCCCATACCCGCGTTGATCGGCAGGAACAGAATCCCCGCGCCAACCGCGGTCCCGAACAGACTGATGACCCAGGTAGAGTCGCGTTTTTCCCAACGAGTGGTTTGAGTAGAGCGGATCCCTTGCTCTGTTGACGCCGCAACTCCCTGCGTGCCAGTGACTGTGTTTGACATCTATCTCACCCCGAATGTGTGGTTCTTATTAAGTCGGCGCAAGGATACGGTTTTTCTAATCAAAAATGTTGATCAAATTCATCTTTACGGCACGAAAAACCGCACTTTCTTATGGAAATGTGATCAAAACAAGAAAAATTCAATTATTGTTTATCAATTGACACGTTATTTTAGTGTTAATGATTAAATCTCGCTCAGCCAAATGTAGGTAAATTGTTATTTTGCAAGATGCTGGGCTAGCTGGTTGATCATGCTGGCGGTAGCCCCCCAGATAAAGTGCTGTTGCCAAGGGATCCAGTAGATGGTGTGCGCTTTCCCCCCTCTGGAAAGGGTCAGGGGGATATGGTTGCGCCGATCCAGTAGATGGGTCAGCGGCACTTCAAAGGCGTGATCCACCTCATCCGGACTCAGGATGAGGGGATAGTTGCCATCGAGCAGCCCCAGCACCGGCAGCACCTCGAATCGTGACACTGTATTGAGGGGGTTGAGGGTGCCGATCACTTCAATCAGTCGGGCCGGAATGCCGAGCTCCTCTTCGGTCTCCCGCAGCGCCGTGGCAATCAGGTTTTCGTCGCCGGGATCCTGTCGCCCGCCGGGGAAGCTGATCTGCCCCCCATGATGACGCAGCCGTGGGCTGCGCCGGGTCAATAACACGCTGAGCCCCTCATCGCGCATCACCACCGGGATCAACACTGCAGCCGGACTGAGCCCGCCGATGGCGAGGCGATGGGCCGGGGCGGGTCGCTGCAACTGGAAGCGGGTCAGCAGTTCGTGGCGATCCATGGCGGGGAGCTCTCCTGTGCGTTGGCCAGACAGTGGGGAGGGTTACAGCGCCGACAGCGGCGGCAGGATGCGGGCGACCTTGTCATAGGTCTCCTGATATTCGCTGTCGGCGTCGGAGTCGGCGATGATGCCGCCACCGGCCCAGCAGTGTAGACGACCCGCTTCGGCGATCAAAGTGCGAATGCAGATGCTGGTATCCATCCGGCCATGCTGGCTGAGATAGCCGATGCTGCCGCAATAGGCATTGCGGCGCTGGGGCTCCAGCTCTTCGATGATCTCCATGGCGCGGATCTTGGGGGCGCCGGTGATGGAGCCACCCGGGAAACAGGCCCGCAGCAGATCGACCCCTTGCCAGCGTGCATCCAGCTCACCATGGATGGTGGAGACCAGATGATGTACCGCCGGAAACGACTCCACCGCAAAGAGATGAGGCACGCTGACCGAGCCAGGCCGGCTGACCCGACCGATGTCGTTGCGCAGCAGATCAACGATCATCAGATTCTCTGATCTGTCCTTGTCCGCCTGTGCCAGCTCCCGCGCGACTTGCCGATCGGTGGCCGGATCGGGGTGGCGAGGGCGAGTGCCTTTGATAGGTTTGGTTTCGATATGGCGGCCATCAAGCAGCAGGAACCGCTCGGGGGAGAGGCTCAGCAGTGCACTGTCCGGCAGGCGGATAAAGGCTGAGAAGGGGGCCTTGTTGGCGGTTGCCAGTAGGCAATAGGCCTGCCACTCATCCCCCTGATAGGGGGCGCTGAAACGCTGGGTCAGGTTGATCTGGTAGCAATCCCCCGCGGCAAGGTATTCCTGAATGTGGGCAAACTTCTCGCCATACTCGGCGCGGCTCATATTGCTCTGCCACGACCCCTGCAAGGCAAAGGCAGGGGCCGGTTTGGCCTGTTGCTGTGCAAGCCAGGCCAGCCGGTTGGCAAGGCCAGCTTCATCCCCCCAGTGCACCAGCTGCCAGTCGCCGGTCGCCACATTGCGCAGCAGTGCCCAGTCGTAGATGCCCACCGCCATGTCCGGCACCGCGATATCGGCGGCGGCCTGCACCGGCAGTCGCTCGAAGCGGCGGCCCAGATCATAGCCAAACAGGCCGAGGGCGCCGCCAATAAAGGGCAGGTGAGTGGCGCACAGTTCCAGCTCCCCCAGCAACTGTTGCTGGGTATGGGCCAGCAGGGCGAGGGGATCTTCGTGGTGTTTGCTGATATTCGCCCCGACACGCAGAGTGGTCACCTCGCCACGGGTTTCGAGGGTCGCCAGCGGATCGGCAGTGATGATATCAAAGCCGTTATCGGCACCGAGTGGTCCCGCCGATTCCAGCAACATGGCCCACGGCTGATGTTGCAGGCGGGCAAAAAGCTGATGGAGTTCAGCACTATGGTCTAGATGATGGATATGAAGTGTTGGCGTCATTTTATGTTACACAGGCAACAGTTTGGTTCCCGAACCCTAGTCGGTGCTGGTGGGCAAGCGTATCATAGGTGTCGGTGACTTAAGAAAAAACTGCCGTGTCGTTCGTTTTTTGTTGGTTGATAGTTTTTAGCCAGCACGTCAGCACGGCCCATCATATGGAAGCCCTTGCCCTGCTCTGTGGCAGAGACAAGGACCAGTGAGGATGATATGAGCATTATAAAAAAACAGGATTTCATCGATTCTATCGCAGATGCCCTCCAGTACATCTCCTATTACCACCCGTTGGATTTTGTTCAGGCTGCCAAAGCGGCGTATGACCGCGAGGCCAACCCGGCCGCCAAAGATGCGCTGGCCCAGATCCTGATCAACTCCCGCATGTCCGCCGAAGGTCATCGCCCGCTCTGCCAGGACACCGGTATCGTGACCTGTTTCGTCAAGATTGGCATGCAAGTCCAGTGGGACAGTGACATGACGGTGCAGGAGATGGTGGACGAAGGGACCCGTAGTGCCTACACCAATCCTGACAACCCGCTGCGCGCCTCCGTGCTGGCCGATCCGGCCGGCAGTCGCAAAAACACCAAAGACAACGCCCCTGCCGTGGTGCATATCGACATGATCCCCGGCAACAAGGTGGAAGTGAGCATCGCGGCCAAAGGCGGCGGCTCCGAGAACAAATCCAAGATGGTGATGCTCAATCCCTCTGACGATATCGTCGAGTGGGTGCTGAAAACCGTGCCGACCATGGGCGCAGGCTGGTGCCCCCCCGGCATGCTGGGCATCGGCATCGGTGGTACTGCCGAGAAAGCGGCGGTGCTGGCCAAAGAGGCCCTGATGGAGCACATCGACATTCAGGAGCTGATCGCCCGTGGCCCGCAAACCACCGAAGAGAAGCTGCGGGTCGAGCTCTACGACAAGGTCAACAAGCTGGGGATCGGTGCCCAGGGGCTGGGCGGCCTCACTACCGTGCTGGATGTGAAGGTGAAATCTGCGCCGACTCACGCCGCCTCCAAGCCGGTGGTGATGATCCCCAACTGCGCCGCGACCCGTCACGTTCATTTCGAGCTGGATGGTTCAGGCCCCGCCGAACTGACTCCGCCGAAACTGAGCGACTGGCCGGAGATCACCCGTGAAGCGGGTGGCAACGTGCGCCGCGTCAACGTCGATGGCATCACCAAGGCCGAGCTGGCCAGCTGGAAGAGCGGTGATACCGTACTGCTGTCAGGCAAGATCCTTACCGGCCGCGACGCTGCCCACAAGCGTATCGCCGACATGCTGGCCCGTGGCGAAGGGCTGCCGGAAGGGGTCGATTTCACCAACCGCTTTATCTATTACGTTGGCCCGGTCGATGCGGTGCGCGACGAAGTAGTTGGCCCGGCTGGCCCCACCACCTCCACCCGGATGGACAAGTTCACCGACATGATGCTGGGTGAAACCGGCCTGATCGGCATGATCGGCAAATCCGAGCGTGGCCCGAAAACCGTCGAGAGCATCAAGCAGCACAAGGCCGTCTATCTGATGGCGGTGGGCGGCGCCGCCTATCTGGTGGCCAAGGCTATCAAGAAGGCGCGCGTGGTGGCCTTTGCCGATCTCGGCATGGAAGCGATCTACGAGTTTGAAGTGGAAGATATGCCGGTGACTGTTGCGGTCGACTCCGAAGGCAACAATATCCACGAAACCGGCCCGGCCTACTGGTCGGCCAAGATTGCCGAGCTGGATGGCAAGCTCTCCTCCTGAGTGACCGTTTTCGCTGCCGGTTAACGGTATCGGCCCTGTAAAGAAGGCGCGTCCATCCGGATGCGCCTTTTTGCTTTGGCTGGCCTTATGGGCTCAGGTTTGTCGTTTGTGGCAAGCAGGCATAAAAAAGGATGGCGTGACACCATCCTTTTTCGTCGTGCTTGTGCTCTGGCAGTAGACAGCCGAGCAATCGCCCCTGGCTTAGGCCTTTTTCAGGTAGGCAGCAACCAGTACGATCTGCACGCCGTTGACCTTGCCTTCGATATGAAGAGGGTTGTTGGTCAGACGGATGCCCTTGACCAGGGTGCCGCGCTTGGCGGTGAAACCGGCGCCTTTCACGTCCAGATCCTTGATCAGGGTGACGGAGTCGCCCTCTTGCAGCACGGCGCCGTTGGAGTCAACAGTCGGTACGCTGTCATCATCTTCGTCAGCAATACCAGCTTCAGCCCAGGCCTTGGCTTCGTCTTCCATGTACATCATGTCCAGCAGATCCTGAGCCCACACTTCACCCTTGCCGGAGAGTGCTTTCAGCTGGCGCCATGCCATCACCTGCACCGCAGGCACCTGGCTCCACATGCTGTCACTCAGGCAACGCCAGTGGTTGACCACCAGGGTATCCGGTTGTTCCAGCTGACCACGGCAGGTGTCACAGATAGCAACGCTGTGATCATCGTCGCTGGCGGGGGAGTGAGGCACCACGAAGGCGGTCAGCGCCTGCTCGGCGCTGCACAGTTCACACTTGGCGCCCGCGCGCGCTTGCAGAATGGCGTTGATGGTCATGTTGTTGGTCCCATAGCTAGTGTAAAGCGACCCGCGTTGGGCGGGGCGCGTGAAAGAGGGGGCGGAATATAGCATAAAACCCCGCACTTTGTCAGGTCTGCCCTGGGTCACAGGGTTGGCGGTGCTGTTGTGCGGCACAGATCGTCAGGTATTGAGAGTGCAATTTGAAGCGGGATCGCTAGAATGAGCCTCCTTTTTGACTGCAAGGTAGGGGCATTCGTGCTGGCTCAACGTTTTCAACAACTGGATCGACTGCTCACCCGCTACAAACGCTGGTGGCAGTATCAGCCATATCATCATCTGACCATGGCCTTTGCCGATGAGGCGCCCGAACTGGCGGCGTTGCTCAATGGGCTGACGCTCGGCCAGTTGGCAGAGCTCGATGCGGATATGGATGCCCTCAGCAGTCTTCTTGCCCCCTGGATTGCCGAGGGCGCCGAGCTGCAGCAACTCAGTCAGCTTGCCCCATTTACCTCGGAGCCCATCACTTGCAGCAAGGAAATGGCGCTGCATATGCCGGGGCGCAAGCAGGCCCAGATCGAGTCGTTCACCGCCTGTCTGCCTGCCCATCAGGGCCCCTATCTGGAGTGGTGTGCTGGCAAGGGCCACCTTGGGCGGCTGGTGTCACTTCATCGACAGGCTCCGATCCTCAGTCTGGAGTTGCAAGATCAGCTTTGTGACGAAGGTCGGCTGCTGGCCGAGCGGGATGGCGCCAATATGACCTTTACCTGCGCCGATGCCTTTGCCCCCGAGTCGGCGGCGCTGATCGCCCCCGAACATCACGCTATGGCACTCCATGCCTGCGGCGAGCTGCACACCCATCTGCTGGAGCGGGTGGCCGAGCGCTGTGCCCGCGGCGTGACCATCTCTCCCTGTTGTTACCACCTGATCCGTACCAGCCACTATCGCCCGCTGTCAGCCGCGGCCAGCGCCAGCGAGCTGGTGTTGAGCAAGGCGGATCTCAAGTTGCCGCTACAGGAGACGGTGACTGGCGGTGCGCGGATCGCCCGCCTGCGCGAGCAGGAAGTGGTGTGGCGGCTCGGGTTTGACTGCCTGCAGCGTCAGGTGCGCGGGGTGGATGAGTATCTGCCGGTGCCCAATATGCAAAAGAGCCTGCTGACCGGCACCTTCGAGGCATTCTGCGTTTGGGCTTCCGAGCGCAAAGGGATTGTGTTGCCCGCCGGGCTGGACTACCCCGCCTGGTTGGAGCACGGGGAGCGCCGCTTTGGTGATGTCGCCCGCATGGAGCTGGTGCGTCATTTGTTTCGCCGTCCCCTCGAGATCTGGCTGGCGCTGGATCGCGCGCTCTTTTTGCAAGAGCAGGGCTATCGGGTCGAAGTGGGGGAGTTCTGTGCCAAACCCATGACCCCGCGCAATATCCTGATCCGTGCCGTGCGTGTCTGACATCCGGCTATTTTGAGCATTTTTCTTGAACATTGATGATGGCTGACAGCTTGAGCTTGTCAGCCATTTTTTTTCATCACGAACAATGACCGTATGGCAGGCCACCTTGCCGTCTCGACTGTTCTAAAAATGGGCGAAAGATCACGCTACGGCGTCTTCGTTTGGGTTCTTTTTCTTTGTTTCAGCTGCACTGAATATCACAAGGTGAAATGGCTCACAAATTCTGCTTATTTCTTAATTCTCATCGTGAATTTAGTTGTTGAAACACCTACTCTTGGAACGCATTAATTCAAACAAGGACGATAAACATGCTCAAACCCAAGCGTTGTGCCTGGCTAATCGCTGCCGCCTGCGCATTGCCAAGCTATGCCGCAATGAGTGCAGCCATGAATATTCAACCCGATCCGCAAAATGCGGGAGGATATGTGATTGCGGCCCCGGATCTGGCAGCCATGGAAAAAGCCAAGACGGCTAATCCCATGTATGCAATATGGGCCAAGGCATTGGCGACCCGGTCAAATAAAATCGTTGATGCCATTGAACCGGGTCTGGCAAGCAATCCTGACAACGTAAAACGTGTTGAACGGGTATTTCCCCAATCTGAATGGGAATATTTAACCCAGATGGCAGCGCCGGAATATACTTATGTCCGCTTCTTGCGAGCCATCGGTAAATTCCCTGCGTTCTGTGGCGAATATACTGACGGGCGTGATTCTGATGCGATCTGTAAAAAATCCATCGTGACCGCCTTTGCCCACTTCTCTCAGGAGACCGGTGGCCATATTGCCAAGGAGAACGTCTCCGATAACCCGCTGGGGCTGGAGGAGTGGCAACAGGCGCTGGTGCATGTGCGGGAGATGGGCTGGTCAGAGGGACAGACCGGCTACACCACAGGCTGCGGCCAGAACGACTGGCAGAACAAGAAGTGGCCCTGCAGCACGGGTCAGGGGTATTTCGGCCGCGGCGCCAAGCAGCTTTCTTACCACTTCAACTACGGCGCCTTCTCCGAGGCGATGTTTGATGGCGATGCCTCCGTGCTGCTCAACAACCCGGGGCTGGTGGCGGACTCCTGGCTTAACCTCGCTTCTGCCATCTGGTTTTTCCTCACCCCGCAGGCCCCGAAACCGGCCATGCTGCACGTGATTGATCGTACCTGGGTACCCTCCAAACGGGAAGCTGACGCCGGTATCGGCTATGGCTTCGGTACCACCATCAACGTCATCAACGGCGGCATCGAGTGTGGCGAGCAGAACAAGGACAAGGGGCAGCCGGTCAATCGCATCCGCTACTGGGAAGGGCTGGCCAACCACTACCAGATCCCGATCAAGGCGGATGAGAAGAACACCTGCTGGCAGCAGACTCCCTATGGCAGCCTCAATCTTAACGGCGCTACCGACGTGCTCTACACCAACTGGGATGGCAACTGGAAATACTATCCGGATCGCCCAGGCGGCTACTCCTTCGAGTGCGAGCTGGTGGGCTTCCAGACCGCCTACTCGGCGCTGGTGCCAGGCGATTACCAGAAATGCGTGACCAACTTCTACGGCTCCCACGCCAACTGGCCGAAAGTGCGGGTCGTAGACAAACTGACCCCGCCGCCGGTCGATCCGAGTGACCCCCCCATCGGTGGCAACCCGGCTTGGGAAGCGACCAAGGTCTACACCGCGGGCAGCAAGGTGAGTTACAAGGGTGCCGTCTATCAGGCCAAATGGTGGACACAGGGGGATGATCCCGCCAAAGGCGGCCCCTGGGTTGTAGTTCCTGCCAAATAAGATGGCGTAATTTAACTCCCAAAGAGGAGAGGGCGGATAACTCCTTCTCCTCGTTAATTATCAACAGTGCATTACTGAATATTATCTTGTATTTTCAATGGTTCTTATGTTCTAACTGATAAGGTGAGTTTCTATCTGAAAACTGAAATGAAATAGTGTTGAATCAAAGTTAAGAATAAAATTTATATTCAGGTTCGTTAGCCCCCATAAACTAGCGTCTTATGATGAGTGTAGTGCGCTACTTGCGAATTCATTTTCCACCATAAAATGAAACATCTCATAGCGAATATGAGGAGTATCTTCTCTATTGGTAAACTGTCATTTATCACCTGAAATGGTGAGGTCTTGCTATATCACTCAGCTTTATCTCGGTACATTGTCGCTTATTCCCTTGAGAAAATAGATGTAAACGGCCGGTTTATATTGGTAATCTCTTTGGCTTGTGCAACATTGCAACGAGGGGGCGAGATGAAGGGGGGTTGTCATTGCGGGGCGATCCGTTATGAGATGCTGACTGCACCTTTTGCGGCCGATTTTTGTCACTGTCGGGATTGCCAGCGCACCACGGGGGCACCGGTCGGGGCCTGGATGGACTTTCACGCCGAACAGGTGCAGTGGTTATGCGGCAAACCGACCGAGTATGCGTCTTCAGATTTTATCCGACGGGGATTTTGCGCCGAGTGTGGCTCCACCCTCACGTATCGCAGCACCCAGTACCCTGACTATCTCACGTTGGCTATCGCCTCTCTCGATAATCCAGAGGCTGTTGCGCCAACCTATCACATCCATACCGACAGCCAGCTGCCTTGGTTGTCGATCCAGGACGAGCATCCCCGTTATCGCAAAGGGAAGTAAAACCAAGGTAGCCCCAACAAGGGAGGTTGACATGGAGCTGGTAGTTATCCGCCATGGCGAGACGCAGGCCAATGCGGAAGGGCGTTATCAGGGCGCGTTGGATATCGGGCTCAATGACGATGGCGTGCACCAGATCTCTAGTCTGGCTGAGAAGGTGGCTGTGGCACAGCAGCCGTTTGATCGGTTGCTGGCATCTCCTCTGCTTCGAACAAGGGAGAGCGCTGCCATCTTGTCTCGCCAGTTGGGATTGCCTGTGGAGCTTGTGCCAGCCTTTCGTGAGCGGGATGTCGGTCAGTTTGAAGGGCTGACGCAGGTAGAGGCAAGAACACGCTATCCCGAACTGTGGGCGCGCAATATCACCCGGCGCTGGGCTGAAGCTCCTCCCGGTGGTGAAACCATTGATGAGGTGATTGCCCGAGTCTCGCAGGGACTCACGGAACTTGCTTCGACCATGCAAGGGGAGCGGATACTACTGGTGGCGCATGGTGTCGTCGCCAAGGTGATCCGCGCCGTAACGATTGCCGGATTTGATGACTTCTTCGAGTGGCAATTGCCCAACGGCGGCATGCTGTCGGTGAGGCTCTCTCTGGCTGATGGTGGTCCACTGCGCTTTAGCCGTCCTCTTGATGGTGGTGATTGAAGAGTGCACCAAAGGCAGAACGAATAAAGCAGCGCTACTGAAGAGAGTCGCGCTGCTTTATTGTGTTCGCTGCGGTTGGCTATCTCTGCAGGCACAGGTTAGCAGTGTCACCAGAGGGCAGGGGCGTGCGTCCTTAAGTCGGCTCCTGCTCCTCTTTGCGGCAGCAGTTGCGCCCCTGCTTTTTGGCCAGATAGAGGGCGGTGTCGGCTCGTCTAACCATCTTCTCTACAGTGTCATGGCTGCCCTTGCTGGCGCTGATCCCGATACTGATGGTGAGGGAGATCTCAAGAGCCCCGTCCAGTGCATGGTGCTGGGATTCGATGGCGAGCCTGATCCGCTCGGCGCTGGCCCAGGCGAGCTCGAGGGAGGTTTCCGGCAGCAGCACGATAAACTCTTCGCCACCCCAGCGACCCAGCATGTCCACCTCCCGCAGCTGTTTGCTGATCCGTTTCACCAGACTCAGGATCGCCAAATCCCCCTGCTGATGGCCAAAGGTGTCGTTGACTTCCTTGAAGTGGTCGATATCGATCAGCAGCAGGCTCATGGTATGGCCGAAACGCTGGCAGCGCTGCATCTCGGCGTTGACCAGCTCGTTGAAGCGGCGCCGGTTGGCAATGCCGGTGAGGGGATCCGTGGTAGCGGCAACCTTCAACTCCTCCACCAGTCGGGCTCGCTCCGAGATATCCCGCAAGATGGCGGTCATCTCGGTGGTCGGGCCCAGATTGATCTTGGCGATGGTCACCTCCAGCGGAAATTCGCTGCCATCGCGGCGCAGCCCCATCACCGAGGCGCGGGCATGCATCGGGCGCGAATTGATGGGGGAGCTGCTGAAGGCTTTGAAATAGGTCTCGTGATTGGCGCGAAAACGCTGGGGAAGCAGGGTTTCCAGCCGCTTGCCGAGATAGCTTTCGTCGATGCCGAACATCTCGCAGGCGGCTGTGTTGATAAGCTCGATGCGTGACTCGCTGCTGACACTGATGATGCCGTCATAGGCGGAGTTGACCACTGCCTCGAAGCGACGGCGACTGGTGGTGAGCGCCTCTTCCAGCTGCATCCTGGCGGTGATGTCGATGGCGGTGACGATGATCCGGTTGATCCGTGTCTGCTCGGGGATGATCGGGGAGAGAATAAAGCGCCACCAACTGGTGCGCGAGAGGCTGTCGATGGGCAGCTCGCTCTCGAGCCCGGTCTGCATGCGCACACATTCGTGCATTGGCGGCTCGATGGTATTGGTGATGTAGCGGGGAAACATCTCGCTCAGCTGTTTGCCAATGCTGCCAAGGACATCCAGCTCGAACGCCTTGGCAAAGGTATCGTTGGCAGAGACCAGCACAAAGTGATCATCCTTGTCGAGGCTGAACACCGCTACGGCAGCGCCGATGGCGTCGAGAGATGACTTTATGTCGGCATGGGAACCCTGTGTAAACATGCGACCTCCACGGCGAATAACATATTGATATTCAGTATAGTGTGGTCGTTTGGCTAACTACTCTTCGATATCCAGCAACACCAGAATGGCGCTGTCGCCGCCCCATTCGCGGGGGGCCTGATGGAAGGCGCGAACATTGGGGTGCTGGGCCAGCCAGCTGGGAATGCGCTCCTTGAGAATATGTTTGCCGATGCCGTGCATCACCGAGGCGACGTGAATGTTCTCTTTCTGGCAGAGGGTGAGCAGGGCGGCCAGCTCCTGTTTTGCCTGCTGCTGATTCATGCCGTGCAGATCGAGATAGATCTCCGGCGGATAAATGCCTCGCTTGAGCTTTTTCAGCTCGAATTTTGACACATCTTCCCGCACGTAACGGGTCGGCCCATCATCGTCGAGATGGGGCTGATACTCATCGCTGAAATAGTGGTCAACCCCAAGCTTTTCGCGGGTTTCGCGCAATTCGCGTTTCTGCTTGACCGGGCGTAACTCGGCCCTTATGGTATCTTGCTTGATTTTCCGGGTACCTTTTATCGCATCGCGGAACAGCAGGGTTTCCTCGTCTGTCGGTGAGGGCGTTTTTTTCATCAGATGCTCATGTATTAGGTATGCGTCTTGCCCGCAACGTAAACGGGGCTCGGGCCGGATATTACTCGACTTGGAGGTGGATTTGGACAAGATATTTATCGATGAGGTGGTTGCCGAGATGCACACCATCCAGGACATGTTGCGTTGGGCCATGAGTCGTTTCAACGACGCCGGGATTTTTTACGGTCATGGAACCGACAACGCCTGGGATGAAGCTGTGCAGCTGGTACTGCCCGCGTTACATCTGCCACCGGATGTAGACCCGGCCATGCGCCACTCCCGTCTCACCAGCAGCGAGCGTCACCGTATCGCCGAGCTGATTATCCGCCGCGTACAGGAGCGGGTACCGGCTGCCTACCTGACCAACAAGGCCTGGTATGCCGGTTGGGAGTTCTACGTGGACGAGCGGGTGCTCATTCCCCGTTCTCCCATTGCGGAGATGGTGGCCAACCGCTTCGCGCCCTTCCTCAAACATGAACCGACCCGGATCATGGACTTGTGCACTGGCTCCGGTTGCATCGCCATCATCATGGCCCACGAGTTCCCGGAAGCGGAAGTCGATGCCATCGACATCAGCATTGATGCGCTGAACGTGGCCGAGCGCAACATCAACGATCACGGGCTGGAGCAGCAGGTCATTCCGATCCGCTCCGATCTGTTCCGCGATCTGCCGGCGGGCGACAAGTACGATCTCATCGTCTCCAACCCGCCCTATGTGGACTCCGAAGATATGTCGGATCTGCCGGACGAGTTCCGTCACGAGCCCGAGCTGGCGCTGGCGTCCGGCTCCGATGGTCTCAAGCTGACCAAGCGTCTGCTGGCCCATGCGGCAGATTTCCTCAAGGATAACGGCGTGCTGGTGGTCGAAGTGGGCAACAGCATGATCCATCTGGAAGCCCAGTTCCCCGAGATCCCCTTTACCTGGGTTGAATTCGAAAACGGCGGCCACGGCGTCTTTGTGATGAGCCGTGACGAGCTGGTGCAGTATCAGGATCATTTCGCCATCTACAAGAACTAAGCAGGAGCGCGCATGGCAGGGAACAGTTTTGGTCAACTCTTTCGGGTCACTACCTTTGGCGAGAGCCACGGCCTGGCGCTGGGCGCCGTGGTTGATGGCTGCCCGCCGGGGCTGGAGATCAGCGAGGCGGATCTGCAGGGGGATCTGGATCGGCGAAAGCCGGGCACTTCCCGCTACACCACGCCGCGCCGTGAGCCGGATGAGGTGAAGATCCTCTCCGGGGTGTTCGAGGGCAAGACCACCGGCACCTCCATCGGGCTGCTCATCGAGAATACCGATCAGCGCTCCAAGGATTACTCCGACATCAAGGATCTGTTCCGGCCGGGTCACGCTGACTACACCTATCACCAGAAGTATGGTCAGCGGGACTATCGCGGCGGTGGTCGCTCCTCGGCACGCGAGACCGCGATGCGGGTAGCGGCGGGGGCCATTGCCAAGAAGTACCTGAAACAGGTGCATGGCATAGAGATCACCGGTTTTCTCTCCCAGCTCGGTCCCATCAAGGCTGAGGCGTTTGACGCGGTGCAGATTGAGCAGAATCCCTTCTTCTTCCCCGATGCGGGCAAGCTGGAAGAGCTCGATCAATACATGCGTGACCTGAAAAAAGAGGGCAACAGTATCGGTGCTAAGGTGCAGGTCATTGCGCGCAATGTGCCGGTGGGTCTCGGTGAGCCGGTGTTTGATCGCCTCGACGCCGACATTGCCCATGCCATGATGGGCATCAATGCGGTGAAAGGGGTGGAGATCGGTGACGGCTTTGCGGTAGTGGAGCAAAAAGGCTCCGAGCATCGCGACGAGATGACCCCGGCAGGCTTTGCCAGCAACCATGCGGGCGGCATTCTGGGTGGGATCTCGTCAGGTCAGGATATCGTTGTAAGCATGGCGCTCAAACCGACTTCCAGCATCACTGTGCCGGGCAAGACCATCAATACCGAAGGCGAGGCCATCGAGATGATCACCAAGGGTCGTCACGATCCTTGTGTCGGCATCCGCGCCGTGCCCATCGCTGAAGCCATGCTGGCACTGGTGTTGATGGATCACCTGCTGCGCCATCGCGCCCAGAACCAGGGGGTGTTGACCCATACCCCGCAGCTGCGCTGATCGCTGTTGCTGCTTATCGACTGATCACCATCAGTCAGGAGATCAAGTTCGACAATACCAAAAAGGCGACCTTCGGGTCGCCTTTGCTATTTCAGGTGGCGGCTTATCCCGTTATTGCTTGCGGAGGGTGCGGGTCAGCAGATCCGCGGCGCCCGGATCGGCATTGAGGCGACACCTGGGGGGTGAGAACTTGTTGTGGGGTTTGGGCAAGGCATGAATGGCCTCGTTGACTTTGAGGATCTGTTCTTCGCTCACGCTGTTTTTGGCAAACATCAGGCTGACCGGCTGGTGGTGTAGCAACAGTTGGCAGCTGATAAACTCTTCGGCCCCCAGCTGGGCCAGCCGGTAGCGGGCATATTGCCACTCCATGATGATGCCATCGAGGCGGCGGGCCAGCAGCAGATCGATCATCCGCTCATCGGCGTTGTATTCGGTCGCCATTTTAAGCGCCGGGCAGCTATCCATCTGATGCATGGGGCGGGTGCCGCGCAACTTGCCTATCTTGAGCCCTTTCTCGTTGCACAGCGCGGGCAGATTATCGAGCTGCGCCCAGCGATCCTGATGGCCGGGAATCGGGTCATTGCTCAGCAGCACATAGGCACTCTGGCGGTAGGGGGTCGAGAAGCGGGCATAACTCTGGCGCTCCGGCAGAGAGAGGGCGGCCATCGCCACATCCAGCTGATCGTGTTCTACCAGATGCAGTGCCCGCGCCCAGGGAAGCTCGCGAAACTTGGGGGCAAAGCCCGCCTGGGTGAGGATCTGGCGGGTCAGGCTGACATCCAGCCCATCCAGCTCACCCCGGTTGTTGATTTGGCTGAAGGGGGGCCAGTGGCTCCAGGCCACGGTCAGAGTCTGACTGGCCTGCAGCGCAGGGCTTAGCAGCAGAAGCAGCAGGCCAATCCTTGCCTGCCAGCTGCCGCGGGGACGATATGGCGTGGTCATAGCTAAACCTCGTTATTGTGTTCTTTTATCCCGTGCTTTTGCCCTGCGAGCCATGCCTGCGAGGGCTGATATTGTGTTGCCAGTTAATAGTGTGGTGCGTGCTACATCAATCAACGGGATTATTCGGGGGGCAGGAGGGGGATTTTCTGTTCGTGCTGGGAGGAGCATCACATTTTTCTCGTTTATCCCGGGCAACTCCGTTAGACTGCGCCTCTATTCTTTCCCCTTTGCTCTGCTCCCCGGGGAAATCGTTGTTTTCTCAATAGGCCCAGATCTTGTGAGATGGCATCGGCTCAGCAGAGGAGCCCCACCACAAATCCCCGGCGCCCCTATCTCTAGCAGGTAATTATGAGTTTTACTTCCCTCGGTCTGGCCGAACCCTTGTTGCGTGCCGTTGCCGAACAAGGCTACGACACCCCGTCTCCCATTCAGCAGCAAGCGATCCCCGCCGTTCTGGCTGGCCGCGATCTGATGGCGGCGGCCCAAACAGGGACCGGCAAGACCGCAGGCTTTACCCTGCCGATGCTGCAACGTCTGATGGAGAGCAAGCGCAAGGTGTCTCCGAACCGCATTCGTGCGCTGGTGCTGACCCCGACTCGCGAGCTGGCCGCCCAGGTGGGCGAGAGTGTGCGTAACTACGGCAAACACCTGCCGATGCGCAGCCATGTTGTCTTCGGCGGCGTCAGCATCAATCCGCAGATGATGGCTACTCGCCGTGGTCTGGACGTGCTGGTGGCCTGTCCTGGCCGCCTGATGGATCTTTACAACCAGAACGCCGTCAAGTTCGACGAGGTGGAAATCCTGGTACTGGACGAAGCGGATCGCATGCTCGACATGGGCTTTATTCGCGACATCCGCCGCATCCTGGCCCTGATGCCGAAGAAGCGCCAGAACCTGCTCTTCTCCGCCACCTTCGCCGACGAGATCCGCGAACTGGCCACCGGTTTGCTGGATAACCCGGCGGTGATCGAAGTCGCCCCGCGCAACAGCACTGCCGAGCGTATCGAGCAGCTGGTGCATCCGTGCGACAAGGCCAACAAGATCGCGCTGCTGAGCCATCTGGTCACCAGCAACAACTGGCAGCAGGTACTGGTGTTCACCCGTACCAAGCACATGGCCAACCGTGTTGCCGAAACCCTTGACAAGAACGGCGTCAGCGCCGCCGCCATCCACGGCAACAAGAGCCAGGGTGCCCGTACTCGCGCACTGGCCGGTTTCAAGGATGGTAGCGTCAAGGTGCTGGTGGCGACCGACATCGCCGCCCGTGGTCTGGACATCGACAAGTTGCCGCAGGTAGTCAACTTCGAGCTGCCGAACGTGGCAGAAGATTACGTGCACCGTATCGGTCGTACCGGCCGTGCCGGTGCTGCCGGTCACGCCATCTCCCTGGTCGCGGCCGATGAAGGCAAGCTCATCAAAGCCATCGAGCGTCTGACCAAGCAGAACATCCCGTGCGAGCAGGTAGCCGGTTTTGAAGCCTCCCGCGAGACCTTGGACAACATCGCCCGTGGTATCGGCGCGCCGCTGCGCAAAGAGCCTCGTGATCCGAGCGAGCAGCGCCGTGCGCCGCGTCCGCAAGGTCAAGGCCAGCGTCAGGGGGCCGGTCGTTCCGCCTCCAATGGCAATGCGGGTGGTGCACGTACCGGTAACGGTGGCAAGCCCAAGCCGCAAGGTGGTCAGCGTCCGGCTGATGGCGCTGGCAAACCGGCTCAGGCCCGTCGTCCACGTCGCTCTACCCACAACCAGTAAGCGGCTCGGGAGCTTGACTCCCCAGCTGTGCGGTTGACTGAAAAAGCCCTGCCAATCTGGCAGGGCTTTTTGTTTTTTCAGCCATGCAATCGGCACTGTGTGGTGCAGCGAGAGCAACGCTAGATGGCGGAGAGGTACTGCTTTTGCATCGCCAGCCAGCGGCCGTTATTGATAAACGCCAGCTGTACCTTGAGCAGGGCCGCAATTTCCGCCCGGTGCTTTTTATCGAGGTAGAGAAAGACCTGCTCTTTGGTGATCTTCTGCCAGGGGGATGCCAGTGCAGGTTGAGAGGCGGGGCGCATCTTGATGAGCCAGTTCACTTTGCCTCGATGCAGTTGGGCAAGCCCCTGCTTCTCATCGTTCAACCAGATGACCTGATAGTTACCGAGGAAGCGCTCGCACCACTGGATGCCACGCAGGCAGCCAATCACGGTACCCTTGGCAGGGGGCCAGCTCGGGTTATCCCTTGGCTGACCATAAATCGCCGCCTCCGAGATGGGGGCACTGATCTGCAGCAAGTGGGGATAGGTCTCATCAAAGCCCTTGATCCGGGCCATATCGCCATCGACGGCATGCTCTGCCTCAATCAACTTTTCGCAGCGGGCATAGGTGCAGGGGATCAACTGAAAGTCGATGCCGGCCCGGCCAAACCAGTCATGAATAAAAGGGCGCAATATCGCAGTGTGTTCGACCGCTGCCGCCAGCTTTAGCGGGGTTGCGTGGGCAACGGGAGTCAGCCCGACAAGCAGTAACCAGCCAATCCACTTCATATAGCACTCCTGAATCGGGCTTGTTCAAGCAGAACTGTTGCGACTATCTGTGCAGTGAAGAATAGCCGATTGGGATGGCTGCCAGACCGCTTCGCCAGCTATTCGTAACGGCCGGGTCAGGGGAGCAGCGCAGTGATCAGGATATGGACGGTGCTCACCAGGATCACAGTGAAGGTCAGCCCCATTCCCGCCACCCGATAACGGAAGTTCTCCGGCGTGCGGCTCATGCCAAATGCATGGCAGAGGCGGCCAAGCAGCAAGGCAATCCCCAACAAATGAACCAGCCAGGGGGCATGGCTGCCGGTTTCAACGAAATAGACCAGCAGCAGGGCGAGGGGGACATATTCGGCAAAGTTGGCGTGTACCCGCATGGCCCGCAGCATGGCGGGATCATCGCCATGGCCGAGTGCCACCTTGCGACTATGGCGGGTGCGAATGGTACGAATGCTCAGCAACACAAACAGCAGCGCGAGCAGGGCCGCGTAAACAGGCAGTATGGTCATGGTATCTGGCTCCTTGTGTGATGATAACGAGTGGCTGGTGTTCAGAGACGCGATATTGCTCGGCATCTCAATGGTTTGCCTTGAGGGTAGCAGCAAACTGCTTTAGCACGACCGTCATCTATTCACTTGCCATCTGCCAAGCGCAGGCGCAAAAAAACAGCCCTGCCGAGGTGGCAGGGCTGTTTTTTGATCATATTGATGGTGGGCAGAGCAGGGCCCCGTCATTACCCCTCATAAGGGAGGGAGGAGTGGTGCAGCACGATGCGCACCTTGCCATCATCCCCCTTCTTGAAACCCCAAGTCTTGTCGACAGTGGTCTCCTTGTTGTCGCGATCCACCAGATGCACCTTGCCCATGGTCAGCGCCATGTCGCCGTTGATATAGACGGCGGCATTGTCATAGCGATAGCTCTGCCAGTTTTTCAGGGCGAACCCTTTGTCGGTGGGGTAGGCGCTGTTGTTGCCGACAAAGTAGGCCAGCGCCCCCTCGCGGTTGGTGCGAAAGGTCTGCTCGCCACCGGCAAGGGTGGGTTTGAACAGCACCGGCCCTTGCTGGTAGCCATAAGCCCTGTCGAGCACCGACTCGGCGGTCGCCTTGGCGCGCTCAATCCCACCGGCGCGATAGTCATCGCTGATCTTGATAAGCGCCGCGCCCCAACCATCCTGCGCGGCCTTGATCTCCGCCTCGGTAATATTGTTGTTGGCGATTTCGGCTGCGCTAAGTGCGCCGCTGGCGGCAAGCAGGACGAGGGCAAGGGTGCTCTTCTTGAGGTGCAACATCATTGTTTTCAAACTCCTGATAGCGATAAACGAGCGGGCAGTGTAGCGAAGGGGCATGAACGGTTTTTGAACTGATTATTCAGGGTTGTGTAGTAAAAAGGTCGGTATATAGCTGAAGGTTTGGGTGTTTGTTTGGTAAGGGGCGCTCTCTTAATTAATGGTGGATGCCTGTATCCAATTGATTTCTTTTCCAACAAAAAGCCCCGTCAAGTTAATTGGCGGGGCTTGGCTATTTGGGGCGTTTAGTATCGGGGATTACAGCGCTGGCAGCATTCCAAGGCTGACGCTGATCTGGACGCCGACGATCAGCACGCCCATGGCGGCGGCCACTCCCAGCGCCACTACGCCACCCGGGGCGCGGTAGTGGTGGGCTGGCGCCTGTTTGCGGCTCTGCCACACCAGCGCCACCGGCAGCAGTACCGCGAGGATCGCCAGCGCAATGGCGGCGTAGCCCAGCGCCATGATAAAGCCCTGCGGGAAGTAGAGTGCAAATAGCAATGGCGGCACAAAGGTGATGAGGCCAGTCTGGGTGCGGCCCTGCCAGTTGTCCTTGCGGCGGGTTACCTTGGCCATAAAGTCGAACAGCCCCAGCGTTACCCCGAGGAAGGAGGTGGCGAGCGCCAGATCGGCAAACAGGTGCATCGCCTGATTAAACGCAGGCCAGCTCACCAGCTTGCCGACGTTGGCCAGCAGGCTGTCCAGTGCACCGCCGGTTTGCAGCAGGGCTTGCTGGCCGAGCAGACCGAGGATCGCCACCTGCCACAGCACGTAGAGGATCAGCGGCAGGGCTGAGCCCCAGACAAAGACCCGACGCAACTGCTTGGGGCAGTCACCGAGGTAAAGCATCACGCTCGGAATGGAGCCGTGAAAGCCGAACGAGGTGAAGATGACCGGCAGGCCCGCCAGCAACAGGCCCTGACCCAGCGGCATCGAGAGCAGATGCTGACCTTCGGTGCGGGGCAGCAGCAACGCCAGCACCACCACCATAATCACCAGTTTGACGGTGAACATCAGCCGGTTGAGGTAATCCACCGAGCGGGTGCCGACACAGACCATGCCGCCAAACAGCAGGGTAAAGGCCCAAGCGGCCTGCTCTTGGCTGAGGGTCATGCCTGCATCGGCCAGCGCCTGTGCCAGCAGGCTGCTACCGCCGCTGATGTAGGCGGAGGCCAGCGAGTAGAACAGCATCAGGATACAGAAGGAGGCGATGCGCTTGCCCCAGGGGCCGAGCAGATGATCCGCCAGCTGGTGCAGGTACCACTTGCCGGTGTTGAGGCTTGCCTCTACTTGCAGCATGGCGGTGAAGGCCATCAGGGCCCACAGGCCGACCATCAACATCAGGGTGGCGGGGCCGCCGAGGGAGGAGGAGGCCAGCGGCAGGGCCAGCATGCCGGCACCTATGGTGGTACCGGCAATCAACAGGGTACAACCCAGAGTTTTGGTATTCATGTTATCCATCCGAACGTAGCGGTGTCAGTGCAAACAGGCGATGTCAGCAGTGACGTCAACAAGAGGGGGCCAATTGGCGTTATCAGAAGGTGCCTCCGGTGATAGGGCCGGAGGCTAGCAATATCGGAACGGGAACATCTGTACCTAAAACCTGTCAGTTGTAAAAGATGGTTGCCACGTTAGCGGATCAAAATAGCGGAAACAACCCCTTTTATGCGGATCTTGTGCTGGCTGGTGGCAACAAGTGGAAATAAATGATGACAGTGATGGCTAATTGCAGAAAAAGGCACCGAAAAAATGACTGGCAGGGGCTATTGATACAGGTCAGCCAAGTGGTTGCAGCACGCATGGGGGAGTGCCTTGTCGTGGTATTGGCGTTTAGTTGCGGGGTGAAAGGAGTGTGGAGGCCGGTTGTTTAGTCGGGCAGACGGTAGAGAAAGCAAAGCGGGCGGGTAGGGTTGTGGGGAAAAACAATAAGGCTGCCAATCCTGGCAGCCTTATTGTCATCTGTTCGCTTTACCCACCCATTGACAGCAAATCGGGTCTGCAACGGTCAGGTTAGCGACGGCGCTTGAGGGTGCGGCTCACATAGTGCAGCCCGCTCTGGTAGTCGCCGTTCACCGCCTTGAGCGCTAGCTCCAGCGCCTGGTTGGCCAGCGCGTCGTGCTGCTGGGGCAGGGAGTTGATGCCAAAGGGGAGGAAGTCGAGCAGCCGATCGTCCCCGAAGGTGGCCATGGCGAGCTGGCTCATATCGATCTCTTGCTCCAACAGGTAGTCGAGTACCCCCTCCATCAGGATATAGGAGGTAGTGATCAGCGCTTCGGGCAGTTGACCCAGCTGCTGGTGCAGATCTTTGATCAGGCGATACCCCTCAAGACGGGAGAAGTGATCCCCCTCACACAGGTGGCGAGCTGCGCGATGACTGGCGACCGCCTGCTCGAAACCCGCTTTTCGCTCCTGACTGATCGTGAGTGCTGGCAGCGCGGTGATCAAGGCGATATGGCGCAAGGTCGGGGTGAGCAGGGAACTGGTGAGATCAAAGCTCGCTTTCTCGTTTTCACTGGCGACGGTGACGAACTTGTCGGCGGCCATCGCCCGGTCGATGGCGAGGATCTGGCTGCCTTGCGCCTGCAATTTGCCGTAGAAGGGGTCGTCCGGCGGCAGGCAACTGGCCACCAACAGGGCATCCACATGACGGCTCACCAGCATCTGGGCCAGCTCTTTTTCGGTAGCGGGCTCATCTTCAGAGCAGACGATCAGCAGCTGATAGCCCTGCGCCCGCGCCCCCTGTTCCAGCCGCTTGGCCAGCTTGGCGTAACTGGCGTTCTCAAGGTCGGGCAGGATAAAGCCGAGGGTCTTGGTCTGGCCGCCGCGCAGGGAGGCTGCGCGGCTGTCAGGCTGGTAATTATGGGCGGTGACCACGGCCATCACCTTGTCGCGGGTGGCCTGACTGATGCGGTATTGGTCGGCCTTGCCATTGATCACATAGCTTGCCGTGGTGCGCGAGACACCGGCGAGGGCGGCGATTTCATCCAGTTTCATCATATTGGCTCTGTTTGAGTTGCAAGGCCCACGGTCACTGCCGGGTGAGGGCACCGAAAAGTGTGCGCGGGATCATATCATTGAAAAGCACTCTTTGTGGGTACTTGATCAATTCGCTGAAACGATTCAGTCTGAGTGTAAGTGAAACGATTCAGCCTGTCAGCAACCAAGAGACCCAGTGGCCTGAAAATCGGGCCCCGATCACAGTGAACCGCGATCGGGTCTATTGTCAGCTGGCGAGTTACCCGAATGTTCAATTGTGACGTACCGGCGCGGCCGGAACCTGATGGAGAGTCTCTATGTTGAAGTTGGCGCGAGAGCAGATCTTGCTGGGACAGTCGGTGGCAACCAAGTCGGACGCCATTGCCCTGCTGGCAGGCAAACTGACCGAAGCCGGTCTGGTGGAAGCGGGCTATGTGGATGGGATGCTGGCCCGTGAAGCGCAGCATGCCACCTATCTTGGCAGCGGCATCGCCATTCCCCACGGCACCACCGATACCCGTCATCTGGTGAAGTGCACCGGCGTCATGGTGGCCCAGTTCCCCAATGGTATCGAGTGGGACGAGGGGCAGATCGCCTATGTTGCCATCGGTATCGCCGCCAAGTCCGACGAGCATCTGGGCATTTTGCGCCAGCTCACCCATGTGCTGGGTGATGAGCAGGCGGCAACCCAGCTCAAAGAGGCCACCGACGCCGACACCATCATCAATATCCTGACTGGCGCCACTGCCGCCAAAGAGGTGCAATACCTGAGCCTGGCTGACTTCCCGGCCGATGATCGCGACCAACTGCTGCTGGGAGCAGCCGCCCGCGCCAAGTCTGCGGGCTGGGGCGATGCCGCCATGGTGAGCGCGCTGCTGGCAAGCGAACCTGCCTATCTGGGCGAGGGCGTCTGGTTGGCCCGGGCGCAAGCGGCCCAGACTGGCTGGGTGCTGGCAACGCCCAGCAGCGAAATTCGCGCAGGGGAGCTGCCGGTCAGCGCCATGCTGCTGCTGTGCGCCGCAGATAGCAGCCATCTGCCGCAACTGGAGAATCTGGCCAAACTGGCGGCTGCTGGTCAGCTGGCAACGCTGGCGGGCGGCGAGGGGCTGGCCATGCTGCAAGCGGGCCCCGCGAGCGGTCTTTCCGAAACCTTCACCATCATCAACCCCCACGGTCTGCACGCCCGCCCGGGCGCCATGCTGGTCAAGGTGGCCAAAGAGTTTGAATCAGACATCCGGGTTGCCAATCTGGATGGCAGCGGCGAGGCAGTCTCCGCCAAGAGCCTGATGAAGGTGATCGGCCTTGGGGTCAAGTGCGGGCATCGTCTGTCGTTTCGCGCCGAAGGGGCAGATGCCGAAGCCGCCCTCAAGGGGATCGGTGAGGCCATCGCCGCTGGTCTCGGCGAGGGGGCGCATTGATGAAGATTGTCACCATTACCCTCAACCCCGCCCTTGATCTCACTGCTCGCCTTGAGGCGATGAGCCTGGGTGAGGTGAATCTGGTGAGCGAGGCTAACCTGCGCGCGGCGGGCAAGGGGATCAACGTCGCCATGGTGCTCAAAGATCTGGGCCGCGACGTGGGCGTGACCGGTTGGCTGGGCGCTGACAATGAACAGAGTTTTGTCTCCCTGTTTGCCGAGCGAGCGCTGGATGATCACTTTGTCCGTGTCGCGGGCAGCACCCGCATCAACGTCAAGATCTCCGAGCAGTCTGGTCGGGTCACCGATCTCAACCTGCCGGGGCTCACCATCCAGCAAGGGGAAGTGAGCGCGCTGGAGCAGGCCATCGACGAGTTGGCACCTCACGCCGACTGGTTCGTGCTGGCAGGCAGCCTGCCCAAAGGGGTGGCTCCCGATTACTGCGCCCATCTGATCCGTCTGCTCAAGGCCAAGGGCAAGCAGGTGATCTTTGATTGCAGCGGCGCGGCGTTAAGCGAAGGGATCAAGGCGGCGCCGACCCTGGTCAAACCCAATCTGGAAGAGCTGAGCCAGTGGGCGGGGCGCCCCATCAAGACCCTGAGCGAGCAGGCCGAGTGTGCCCGCGCGCTGCAGGCAAGCGGCATCCCCAACGTGGTGATCTCCAACGGCGCCGATGGCCTCATCTGGTTTGCCCCGGATGCCGTCTGGCAGGCCATTCCGCCGCGGATGCAGGTGGTCAGCACTGTGGGTGCTGGCGACTCGTTGGTAGCCGGTCTCGCCCATGGTCTGAGCCTTGGCTGGGCGCCGGAGCAGACCCTGCGGCTGGCCACCGCCGTCTCGGCACTGGCGGTCAGTCAGGTGGCGGTCGGTTTTAGCGATATCAGTGTGCTCAACCCCTTACTTGAACAGGTGCGCGTAGAGCGTCTGGATGCGCTGGCACCGGTTCAGTGCAATACCCCTTCAATGGAAAACTCAGGAGATGCCCAATGAAAGCAATCTTGGTTACGGCTTGCCCGGCGGGCATTGCCACCAGCTTTCTCGCTGCAAAACGGATAGAACAGCAGGCCAAACTGGCTGGCTGGGAACTCACCCTCGACGTCGGCTCCAGTGTGCAACCGCGCCAGAACCCCTCAAAAGAGCAGATTGCCGCCGCCGACCTGGTGCTGGTTGTCGCCAGCGCTCCGGTGGATCTCGCTGCCTATGATGGCAAGCGGGTCTATCAGGGCAGCATGGATCTCGCGCTGCAGGATCCGGCTGCCTTGCTGGAGGCCGCAACCAGCGGTGCCAGCCTCTATCGTCATCAAGCCGCTCCCGCAGCAGCTAAACCCGCCGCCGCTGGCAAGCGCATCGTCGCAGTCACCGCCTGCCCGACCGGGGTGGCCCACACCTTTATGTCGGCAGAAGCGCTGGAGACCATGGCCAAACAGCTGGGTTATCAGATCCGCGTCGAGACCCAAGGCTCGGTCGGTGCCCAGAATGCCCTGACCGTCGAGGAGATTGCCGCTGCCGATCTGGTATTCCTCGCCACCGATATCGAGGTGGACATGGCCCGTTTCGATGGCAAGCCGGTCTATCGCACCAGCACGGGCGCGGCGCTCAAGAAAACCCGCGCCGAGCTGGACAAGGCTTGGAGTGAGGCGAAAACCTATCGCCACAGCGGTGCCAGCCAACCCAAGAAAGAGGAAAAAGCCGGCCCCTACAAGCACCTGTTGACCGGCGTCTCCTTCATGCTGCCCATGGTGGTGGCGGGCGGCCTTATCATCGCGCTCTCGTTTGTGTTCGGTATCGAAGCGTTCAAGGTGGAAGGCACTCTGGCCGCCGCTCTGATGAAGATCGGTGGTGGCTCCGCCTTTGCCCTGATGATCCCGGTGCTGGCCGGTTACATTGCCTACTCCATCGCTGACCGCCCGGGTCTCGCTCCCGGCATGATCGGCGGTATGCTGGCAAGCTCGCTGGGTGCCGGTTTCCTCGGTGGCATCGTGGCCGGTTTCCTGGCCGGTTACAGCGCCAAGTACCTGAGCGACAAGGTGCGCTTGCCGACCACCCTGGAAGCGCTCAAGCCCATCCTGATCATTCCGTTGGTGGCCAGCCTCTTTACCGGTCTGGTGATGATCTACGTAGTGGGTGGTCCGGTGGCTGGCATCATGAATGCCATGACAGAGTTCCTCAACAACATGGGCTCTGCCAACGCCGTGCTGCTGGGTGTCATCATCGGCGCCATGATGTGCTTTGACATGGGCGGCCCGGTCAACAAGGCGGCTTACGCCTTCGGTGTCGGCCTGCTGGCCTCCAAAACCTATGCCCCCATGGCTGCTGTGATGGCCGCCGGTATGGTGCCGGCACTGGGGATGGGAATTGCCACCTTCCTGGCCCGTACCAAGTTCATCAAGGCGGAGCAGGAAGCGGGTAAAGCCTCCTTCGTGCTGGGTCTGTGCTTTATCTCCGAGGGGGCCATTCCGTTTGCCGCCAAGGATCCGATGCGCGTTATCCCGGCCTGTATGGTGGGCGGCGCCCTGACCGGTGCACTCTCCATGCTGTTTGGCTGCGAGCTGATGGCGCCCCACGGCGGTCTGTTTGTGCTCTTCATCCCGCATGCCATCAGCAACGTCATGATGTATATCGTGGCGATTGCCGCAGGCTCGCTGCTGACCGGTGTTTCCTACGCCATGCTCAAGCGCGGCGAAGAGCAGGCCAAGCTGGCAACAGCCTGATAGTTAGTTCTCAATAACAGAAAATGTTCAATGCCGCCCGGTTGCAAAGCCGGGCGGCATTTTTATATGCCTTTTAAACAGAATCCTTGAGCAGCGGTTACTTAGGTTTCGCATATCAGGGCCAAATACTTAACTCTATGGGGAAGGGCCGTAACCAATATCCCGTGTATAGATTGTGCTGCCGCTAGGATAGGGGGAGCTGGCTAGTTCTCGGAAAGCAAATCTATATCAACCGACTGTTACCTATATGTGCATCGGTGTAGATGCAACCTGAGTTGATCATCAGTTGAACAAGACCTGAGGCAGGTTTGCTTTATGTCGAACCTCCCCATTTCTGCGAAAGGAGGATTCAGGTTTCGGTACAACCGAATGCCCTGGTTGGCAAGTATGCATTGAACCAGAGGGTTCCATATCAAATGGATCTTGAACCCCACACCAGAACATTGTAGATCGTCATATATACAACTTTTTGTATGCCAACAAACAAGATTTTACACAGACAAACTCAATTCGCATCATGCTGAACATAGAAGTAGAAAATGGACTTTCTCTGTTACGTCAAAAAGTAAACACGAGTTAGCGCAGTGTTCAATGATAGAGAGATAACAGACAAAGTGGCTTTGCAGAACATGGGTATTAATGTGTCTGTGAGTGCACAGGGGAAAAGAGAAATAAAAAAGCCACACCGGTTGGTGTGGCTTTTGTTTAGGGGGTCAACCCGGGTTGCTTAGGGGCGACCGGCCGGGCAGGTGGCCACGTTGACGGCGGCAGTGCTGCCACCATGACGACCTGATGTGCTCACTTCGTTGCGTACCAGCGGCGGGTAGTTAACCGGCTCACGAGCAGGCAGGGCAGGGGCTTCGGCAGGGGTTGCCATCGGGGCGGATGCTTTGCGGGCACGAGCCAGCAGGCCAGCACCGTGAGCTACCTGTTTGGTCACGACCGGAGTCTCTTCCACCGCAACAGCAGCGACAGGAGCCGGGGCTTCGACAACCGCAACTGGCATTTCGACTGCAGCCGGGACAGCTTCCACGACAGGAGTGCTGACAGCAGGGGCTTCTTCAACCACCGGAGCAGTTTCAACGACTTCAGCAGCCGCCACGTCGACAGCCGGAGCGGCGACAACGGCAACTTCCGGCTCTGCTGGCACCTCGACAACCGGGCTAGCAGTCACATCGGCTTGAGTTGCTTCAACCTGGGCAGCAGCCTGCTCGGCAGCTTCTTCAGCAACGGCTTCGACAACCACATGCTCGGTCAGTGCAGCAGAGGCTTGCAGGGCAGCAGCGACGGCTTCAGCGCTCGGGATGGTAACAACAGGCACTACCGGCTCTTCAACCTGCGCTTTGGCAATATCTGCCTGGGCTGCGGTGGTCAGAGTTGTGGTATCTTGCTGTTCTTCGTCACGCTGGCTGCGGGCATCTTCGTTGATGCGCTTGCGGCGCTGACCTTCGATACGCTGGCTGCGCGGAGTGCGGCGTGAACGGCGCTGGCCTTCACTCTGCTCTTCCTGCTCGTTACCCACGGTGGCATCGATCACTTCAGCTTGCGCTGGTACTTCGTCAACCGGCAGGGCAGGGGTGTCAGCAGCGGCGACATCGACGCGGATCTGCTTGCGCAGTTGGCGACGTTCGCGGCGCTCGGCCACTTTCTGCTCTTTCTCCTGACGTGGCTGGACGGCAGTTGCATCAACGGCATCTACCGCTTCAACAACGACTTCGGCGCGCGGCTCACGGGGAGCACGAGGTTCACGGGCTGGACGTGGCGCACGTTCCTGGCGCGGCTCGCGAGGTTCGCGCTCCTGACGGGGTTCACGTTCCATGCGCTGTTCGCTACGCACCTCACCACGGGCTTCACGCTCCTGACGAGGCTCGCGCTCTTTGCGGGGACGGCGATTGCGGTTTTCACCGGCTTCGCGGTTGCCACCTTCACGCTTCTCGCCAGCTTCCGCATTGTTGCGGTTGCCACGATTGTCGTCACGACGAGGACGCTGACCACGGCCACGACCTTCTTCGCGCTGGTGACGTTGGCCCTCTTCCTTGCGTGCTTCACGAGCTGCTGGTTTCTCGGCGGGCGCTTTCACGTCGGCAGGGGCTGCATCGCTGCTGAACAGGCCGGTAATGCCTTTGATCAGCTTGCTGAAGAAGCCGGCTTCGGCAGGGGCCGCAGCAACGGGTGCCGCCGCTTGTTGCGGTGCAACAGGGGCCGGTTGTGCAGGTTGGGCAAAGCCTTGCAGTAGCGGTTGCTCACGCTCGATCACCTGAGCTTGCTTCGGTTGGTAGACCGGCTTGGCAATCTCGGTTTTCAGCTCGTAGCTGGCCGCTTCCGGGATCTCGTTCTGACGAATGCGAGTCACTTCGTAGTGCGGGGTTTCCAGATGCTGGTTCGGAATGATGTAAACACGCACATCATTGCGCTGTTCAAGACTGGCGATTGCGGCACGCTTCTCGTTAAGCAGATAGGCGGCAACATCCACCGGCACTTGGCCGTGAACCTGCTCGGTGTTGTCCTTCATGGCCTCTTCTTCGATGAGACGCAGGATGGACAGGGCGAGGGATTCGTTGTCACGGATCACGCCTTGACCCTGGCAACGGGGGCAGATATGGCTGCTGGACTCGTTGAGGGAGGGGCGCAGACGCTGACGAGACATCTCCAGCAGACCGAAACGGGAGATCCGACCCAGCTGGATGCGGGCACGATCCTGATGAACTGCTTCACGCAGACGGTTTTCCACTTCGCGCTGATGGCGAACCGGCGTCATGTCGATGAAGTCGATTACGATCAGGCCACCCAAGTCGCGCAGACGCAATTGACGGGCAATTTCGTCGGCGGCTTCCAGGTTGGTTTGCAGCGCAGTCTCTTCGATATCGCCGCCCTTGGTGGCGCGGGAGGAGTTGATATCGATGGAGGTCAGTGCTTCGGTCGGATCGATAACGATGCTGCCGCCGGAGGGGAGGCGCACTTCACGTTGGAAGGCTGATTCGATCTGGCTCTCAATCTGGAAGTGGTTGAACAGGGCAACTTCACCCTTGTACAGCTTCACACGGTTGAGGAAATCGGGACGTACCAGCTCGATATGGGCCTTGGCGCGTTCGAAAATCACCGGGTTGTCGATCAGGATCTCGCCCACATCGCGACGCAGATAGTCACGGATGGCACGCACGATGACGTTGCTCTCCTGGTGGATCAGCACCGGCGCAGCGCGCTCCTGAGAGGCCTTGTGGATGGAGTCCCAGTGGTTGAGCAGAACGTTCAGATCCCACTCCAGCTCTTCTGGCGACTTGCCCACACCTGCGGTACGTACGATCAGGCCCATGCCTTCCGGCACGGTCAATCCGCTCAGGGCTTCTTTCAGTTCAGTCCGCTCATCACCCTCGATGCGGCGGGAGATACCACCGGCACGGGGGTTGTTGGGCATCAGTACCAGGTAGCTACCTGCCAGGCTGATAAAGGTGGTGAGGGCTGCACCCTTGGTGCCACGCTCTTCCTTGTCGATCTGGACAATAACTTCCTGACCTTCGCGGACCACTTCTTTGATGTTGGGACGACCCTGATAGGAGTAACCGGAGGGGAAGTAATTGCGGGCGATCTCCTTCAACGGCAGGAAACCGTGGCGCTCGGCGCCGTAGTCAACAAAAGCAGCTTCAAGGCTGGGTTCTACGCGGGTGATCTTACCCTTGTAAATGTTCGCTTTCTTCTGCTCGTGTCCCGGACTTTCAATATCCAAATCGTAGAGCTGTTGTCCGTCAACCAGCGCTACGCGCAACTCCTCTTCTTGAGTTGCGTTGATAAGCATTCTTTTCATTGAGTTCTCATTATTGTGTCATTTTGATTTCCTCCATCTGGGTCCTGCCAGCGCCGGCCTCGGGTCTTCAGCATACTGGGGCAACCTCCCGGTTGGGGTATGCATGAGGCGCAAACTAAGGGCGTTCTGGTCATCACTTCTCGAGAAGGAATGAATAAGGATGCCGAAATGGAGACAAATAAACGGTGATGTTTGTGTTCTCCATGCGTTGTACCTCGCACCCGGGAACCGTCATGTTCTTGTATACACGGTGTTTCGGGATTGGGTGGCATACTTTTTGGCCACTTAGTACAAGGCTTGAACACAATGACAAAACCTTGTTTATTATCCCATTTAAACCTCTTTTATAGCAAGACGCCATTTTTCAACAAACCATGCAGCCAAGGGGCGCTGGCAGTGTTAAAATCCGCGCCATGACACAGATACAACAACAAGTGCAGCTGCTCACCATCGAAGCTGAGCATGACGGGCAGCGCATCGACAATTTTCTCAAGACTCAGCTAAAGGGCGTCCCCAAGAGCCTGATCTATCGCATCCTTCGTAAAGGCGAAGTGCGAGTAAACAAAAAGCGCATCAAACCGGAGTACAAACTCTGCGCAGGTGACGAGGTGAGGGTGCCCCCCGTGCGCGTTGCCGAGAAGAATGAGCTGCCTTCAGCTAACCTCGGGGTTATCCAGCGTCTGGAGAGCCAGATCCTGTTCGAAGACGATGCCATGATCGTGCTGAACAAGCCCTCCGGCATGGCAGTACACGGTGGCAGCGGCCTGAGCTTTGGCGTTATCGAGGGGCTGCGCGCACTGCGTCCGGAAGCCCGCTTCCTCGAACTGGTTCATCGACTGGATCGCGACACCTCTGGTGTATTGCTGGTTGCCAAAAAACGCAGCGCCCTGCGCAGCCTGCATGAGCAGTTGCGCGTCAAGACCATGCGCAAGCAGTATCTGGCGTTGGTGCGTGGCAAGTGGCAGGCTCACGTCAAGGTGGTTAATGCTCCGCTGCGCAAAAACGATCTGCAATCCGGTGAACGGGTAGTACGGGTCAGTGCCGATGGCAAGCCCTCCGAAACCCGGTTCCGCATCGTGCGTCAATTTGCCGAAGCGACTCTGGTCGAGTGCAGCCCCATTACTGGTCGTACCCACCAGATCCGCGTGCACACCCTGCATGCAGGTCATCCGATCGCCTGTGACGATAAGTACGGTGAAGCGGCGTTTGACGAGAAAATGCGCAGCCAAGGGCTAAAACGGCTCTTTTTGCATGCCTGGAAGCTCAGCTTCACCCATCCGGCCGATGGTCGCGAGATGCAGGTAGAAGCGCCGCTGGCACCTGAACTCGACAACTTCCTCAACGGCTTGCCACGCTGATGCAGGATATCCGGCTCGCCATTTTCGATTGGGACGGTACCCTGATGGATTCGGTGGGCCGGATTGTGGCCTGTGTGCAGGGGGCCGCCAGAGATTGTGAGCTGGCGGTTCCTGCTCCAGCCCAGATCCGGCAGATCATCGGATTGAGCCTTGATGTCGCCATGTCCCGTCTGTTCCCCTTATGCAGTGACAGTGGCGCTACCAGAGATGAGCGCCAGATTGCCGCACTCATCGATCGCTATCGTCATCACTATCTGCACGATGCGACCCCCAGCCCGCTGTTTGCCGGGGCAGGGGAGTTGCTGCATGATTGGCGGTCACGAGGGCTGCAACTGGCCGTCGCGACCGGCAAATCACGCCGTGGGCTGGATCGGGTATTAGATGAGACCGGACTGCGCCCGTTGTTTGTAACCAGTCGCGGGGCCGATGAGGCTCGCTCCAAGCCTGATCCGATGATGCTTGAGCAGATCCTGGACGAGTTGGAGCTGTCACCCCGTCAGGCCGTCATGATCGGCGACTCTGTTCACGATATGGCGATGGCCGAGGCGATCGCCATGCCGCGCATCGGCGTTACTTGGGGTGTAGATAGTCGGGATGCCCTCAGTCGTCACGGACCTGTGGCGGTGGTGGACTCCATGACGGCTCTTCGCGCGCTGTTGTAGACGCCTCTTTTTAACAGACATCAATCTGATTGATAACAGAAGCCCGGTGTATTGACCGGGCTTTTTATATCCTCGATCTAGCTTATCTATTCGTCCGCAATCAGGGCAGGGCAATACCGTGGCGCTCCAGCAGTTCGATCAGGCCGATCAATGGCAGACCGATCAAGGCGTTAGGATCGCGCCCTTCCAGCCCCTTGAACAGCACGATCCCCATCCCTTCGCATTTGAAACTGCCCGCACAATCGAGGGGCAGTTCAGCCTCTACATAGCGGCGAATGGCGGATTCGTCAAGGTTGCGAAAATGGACGGTAAAAGGCTCCACCAGTTGATGAGCTTTGCCTGTCGCGGCATTCACCACGCACAGGCCGGTGTAGAAGGTGACGCTGCGACCTTGAGCCGCCATCAGTTGGGCGATGGCATTGTCGATGGTGCCCGGTTTGCCGAGGATGTGATTATCGCAGACACACACCTGATCAGATCCGATGATCAAGCCGTGATCACGTTGCCCGGCGATGGCATCAGCCTTGGCACGAGCCAGTCTGGCCACCAGCGCCTCGGCGGATTCGCCAGCCAGTGGTCGCTCATCCACATCGGGGGCGGCACATTCAAAGGGGAGACCGAGCTTCTCCAGCAGGGCTTTGCGATAGCGAGAAGTTGAGGCGAGGATCAGATTCTGTGGCATAATCGAGTTACCGATGAAAGCAGGTACCGGCATTCTAGGGACTTGTGATGTTAAAATCATCGGCGGTAAGGACTTTTTCCTTTGACTATCAGTTGTTGGACCTATATTATTCGCGCCCTATGCAAAAGGTGAAGTTGCCCGTTAAGGTTGATCCAGTCCGTAGTGCCTTGAAACTGCTCGATTACATCGGGATAGTGGAAAAGTCGCAGATGCCCAGGCTGGAGGAATCAACCGCTGGCTTGCAGAGTGATATCGATGTATCACTGCACTTTGGCAAAGATGTCCAGAAGTTGACCGTTATGAAAGGCACTGCCCATGCCAAGGTTGACCTGGTTTGCCAACGTTGCGGAGAGACATTCGAACACCTCTGTGAAGCTGAATTTATCTACACTCCGCTGTTCGAAAGAACAAACGAGGAAGAACTGCCGGAAGCTTATGAGCCCATTGAGTTGGACGAAAACGGCGAGATAGATCTTCATCAAATCCTTGAGGATGAACTCATCCTCTCGTTGCCTCAAGTCGCAATGCATTCTCTGGATGCATGCCCGAGAGGAAACATGGAGATGACCTGGGGTGAAATCGAACCTGCTGATGAGCGGCCGAATCCCTTTGCAGTTCTTGAAGAGCTTAAACGTAAGTGAATTTAGGAGTTAGCCTACAATGGCCGTACAACAGAACCGTAAAACCCGTGCCAAGCGTGGCATGCGTCGTTCCCACGATGCGCTGACCACCGCTGCCCTGACTGTTGATCAGACCAGTGGCGAAATTCATCGTCGTCACCACGTGACTGCCGATGGTTTCTACCGCGGTAAAAAGGTAATCGCTTAAGGATTGCCTTTGTCTACGCAAACTGTCGCGCTAGACATCATGGGGGGAGATATTGGCCCCTCGGAAACAGTGCCTGCCGCCGTGCAGGCACTGTCTCTTTTACCCCAGCTAAAACTGATCCTGGTCGGCGACCAACATCAGACCTTCTCTCTGCTGCAGCAACATGGCTTGCTGAATCATCCCCGAGTCCGTTTCGTACATGCATCCCAAGTGGTTGGCATGGGCGATAAACCGATCGTGGCGCTGCGTACTCTGAAAGACTCCTCCATGCGGGTGGTACTCAATCTGGTGAAAGCCGGTGAGGCCGATGCCTGCGTCAGTGCCGGCAATACCGGTGCGTTGATGGCGATGGCCAAGTGCGTGCTCAAATCCCTACCCGGGGTAGATAGACCTGCCCTTATCAAGGCGCTGCCGACATTGAGCGGCAAACGTACTGTGATGCTGGATCTAGGCGCCAACGTCAGTTGCGATGCGGATACCTTGCTGCAGTTTGCGGTGATGGGCTCTGTCGTTGCCGAAAAGGTAGAAGGCATTGCATCCCCCCGTGTTGCCTTGCTCAACATCGGCGAGGAGGAGATCAAGGGCAACGATCTGGTGCGCCACAGCGCCGAATTGTTGCGTCAGTGCCACGCGCTCAATTATGTCGGGTTCGTCGAAGGGGATCGCATCTTCAGCGGCGACAGCGACGTGATCGTCTGCGACGGTTTTGTCGGCAATGTCGCCCTCAAGACGGCAGAAGGGGTGGTGCGGATGATGGCCCACCTGGCCGGATATCCCCGCAAGAAACGCACTTTTCTTGGCCGGATCGCCGGATTTATGTTCAAACGGCGCTTTTCTTACCTGAACCCCGACCAGTATAACGGGGCAAGTCTGTTAGGATTGCGCGGCATTGTGGTAAAAAGTCATGGGCGGGCCGAACGGCGCGCTCTGTGTAATGCGATCCTGCTGGCCGCACAAGAGGCCAAACATCAACTTCCACTGCAAATAGCAGATCGCCTTGAAGCTGTCTTCTCTGACAGGGATCTATAAGAACTCTATGCATAGCAAAATTCTGGGTACTGGCAGCTACCTGCCGAGTTCAGTGCGTACCAACGCCGATCTCGAGCAGATGGTTGAGACCAGTGATGAGTGGATCGTAGAACGCACCGGTATCCGTGAGCGCCGTATTGCCGGGGCTGACGAGACCGTTGCCACCCTCTCTTACCAGGCCGCTCTGCGCGCCCTGGATGCAGCCGGTTTGACCGCTGCCGATCTCGATATGATAGTGCTGGCCACTACCAGTGCTGAAAATGCCTTCCCGGCTGCCGCCTGCGAGCTGCAGGGGCTGCTCGGTGTTCCGGGCATTCCTGCCTTTGACGTGGCTGCAGCCTGCGCCGGTTTCACCTACGCACTCGCCATTGCCGATCAGTTCGTCAAATCCGGCGCCGCCCGCCATGTGCTGGTCGTCGGGGCCGATGTACTCTCCCGCATGTGCGATCCACAAGATCGCGGCACCATCATCCTGTTTGGTGATGGGGCAGGGGCTGTGATTGTCGGTGCCAGCGAGACGCCGGGTATCCTCTCTACCCATCTTCATGCCGATGGCCGTTATGGCGAGCTGCTCAAGCTGCCGCACCCTCGTCGCGGCATGCCGGGTGCCGAGCTCGAAGCCTACATGTATATGAAGGGCAACGATGTCTTCAAGGTCGCGGTCACCCGTCTGAGCGAGATCGTAACCGAAACGCTGGCCGCTGCTGGTATTGAACCGAGCGAGCTGGATTGGCTGGTGCCGCATCAGGCCAACTTCCGCATCATCAGCGCCACCGCCAAGAAGTTGGGTATGAGCCTGGATAAAGTGGTGCTGACCCTCGACAAGCACGGCAATACCTCTGCCGCTTCCGTTCCGGTCGCTTTCGACGAAGGGGTGCGGGATGGCCGGATCAAACCGGGTCAGCTGGTACTGCTGGAAGCCTTTGGTGGCGGTTTCGCCTGGGGCTCGGCACTGGTTCGCCTCTGATCTTCGGCGGGATGATGTCTCCATCATTCCGTCACCGATTTCATTTTTGTCTTATCTAAAAGGAATCAATGATGACCCAATTTGCCATTGCCTTCCCGGGACAAGGTTCCCAGTCCGTTGGCATGCTGGCCGAGCTGGCCGAACAACATGCCGTGATCAAGGAGACCTTCGCCGAGGCGAGCCAGGTGCTGGGTTATGACCTGTTTGCCCTGGTGATGGATGGTCCGGTTGAAGATCTGAACAAAACCTGGCGCACCCAGCCTGCACTGCTGACTGCCTCTGTCGCCCTGTGGCGCCTGTGGCAACAGCTGGGTGGGGCAACCCCTGCCATGATGGCGGGTCACAGCCTGGGTGAGTATTCCGCGCTGGTTTGCAGCGGCGCCCTCGATTTTGCCGATGCGGTCAAACTGGTCGAGCTGCGTGGTCTGGCCATGCAGGAAGCGGTACCGGAAGGCACCGGCGCCATGGCGGCTATCATCGGTCTGGATAACGAATCCATCGCAGCCAACTGCGAAAAAGCGGCACAAGGGCAGGTGGTCTCTCCGGTCAACTTCAACTCCCCGGGTCAGGTGGTTATCGCCGGTCACAAAGAGGCCGTTGAGCGAGCCAACGTGCTGATGAAAGAGTCGGGCGCCAAGCGTGCGCTGCCGCTGCCTGTCTCCGTGCCGTCTCACTGCGCGCTGATGAAACCTGCCGCAGAAAAACTGGCAGCTGCGCTGGACGGGATCGAGATCAAGGTTCCAACCATCGCGGTCATCAATAATGTCGACGTATCCTGTGAACAGGATCCGGCCGCCATCAAGCAAGCGCTGGTACGTCAGCTGTTCAGCCCGGTTCGTTGGACCGAGACTGTCGAGCGGATGGCCAATGAGGGGGTTACCCTCGAGATCGAGATGGGACCGGGCAAAGTGTTGACCGGGCTCGCCAAGCGCATCGACAAGCGCGTGGAAGGTATTCACGCCAACGATGCAGCCTCTTTCGAGCAGGCGCTGGCCCAGATCAAGTAAACAGGAGCAAGAGATGAGCTTTACCGATAAGGTTGTGTTGGTGACCGGTGCCAGTCGTGGCATCGGCCGTGCGATTGCCGAAACATTCGTGGCCCGTGGCGCGAAAGTGGTCGGTACGGCGACCAGCGAGAGCGGTGCCGAGGCGATCAGCGCCTATCTGGGCGACAATGGTTGCGGCATGGCACTGAACGTGACCAGCCAGGAATCCATCGAAGCCGTCTTCGCCGCCATCAAGGCGCGCTTTGGCGACATCGACATCCTGATCAACAACGCGGGGATCACCCGTGACAACCTGTTGATGCGGATGAAAGATGACGAGTGGAACGAGATCATCGATACCAATCTGACCTCGCTTTACCGTCTGAGCAAACCGGTGTTGCGTGCCATGATGAAGAAACGTCACGGTCGCATCATCAGCATTGGCTCCGTGGTGGGAACCATGGGCAATGCCGGTCAGGTCAACTATGCTGCCGCCAAGGCCGGTCTGGTTGGTTTTACCAAATCGTTGGCGCGGGAAGTGGCATCCCGTGGTATCACAGTGAACGCGGTTGCCCCCGGTTTCATCGAAACCGACATGACCCGTGCCCTGAATGACGATCAACGTGCCGGCATCATGAGTCAGGTGCCTGCCGCCCGTTTGGGTGATCCAAAAGAAATTGCCGCAGCTGTGGTATTCTTGGCTTCTGATGAAGCAGCCTATATCACCGGCGAAACCCTGCATGTTAATGGCGGGATGTACATGGTGTAATCAATTTGTCGTAAGATCTGTTCAAATTTGCGATAGTACGCCGAAGTTTGGCACATTTCGTGGTTTGACCAGCGGCAAGCTACTTGCAAACTCACGTCAATTGAATAAACTACCCCAACCAGACGCAAATAGCGTATTTTTAAAGGAAAATTCAGGTCATGAGCAACATCGAAGAACGCGTAAAGAAAATCATCATCGAACAACTGGGTGTTAAAGAGGAAGACGTTAAAAACGCTGCCTCCTTCGTCGACGACCTGGGCGCTGACTCTTTGGATACCGTTGAACTGGTAATGGCGCTGGAAGAAGAATTCGATACCGAAATTCCTGATGAAGAAGCCGAGAAGATCACCACTGTTCAAGCGGCTATCGACTACATCACCGCTAATCAGGAATAAGTTCCTGTTCTAAGAGAAGCGGCCCAAGGGCCGCTTCTTTTGTATTTGTTCCCTTTCAAAACACCTCTCGGAGAC
>NZ_JBFODQ010000092.1:112852-140750 GCF_040908355.1 Aeromonas sp. R2-2
GCTTCTTTTGTATTTGTTCCCTTTCAAAACACCTCTCGGAGACTACCTCAGTGTCAAAACGCAGAGTCGTGGTGACCGGCTTGGGGATGCTTTCCCCGGTGGGTAACACTGCCGAATCCAGCTGGCAAGCACTGCTCAACGGGCAGAGCGGCATTTCCCTTATCGAACACTTTGATGCCAGCGAGTTTGCAACCCGCTTCGCAGGTCTGGTCAAGGATTTCGATCCCGAGCAGTACGGTATCAACCGTAAAGACGCTCGCAAGATGGATCTCTTCATTCAATACGGCATCGCGGCCGGTATGCAGGCGCTGGATGATTCCGGCCTGACCATCAATGAAGAGAATGCCGAACGTGTCGGCGTGGCGATTGGCTCCGGTATCGGCGGTCTGGGTCTGATTGAACAGAACCACGAAAGCTTGGTCAACGGCGGCCCGCGCAAGATCAGTCCCTTCTTCGTTCCGTCCACCATCATCAATATGGTGTCCGGTCATCTTTCCATCATGAAAGGTCTGCAAGGGCCGAACATCGCCGTGACGACCGCCTGTACCACGGGTACCCATGCCATCGGCATGGCGGGCCGGATGATCGCTTACGGTGATGCCGATGTGATGGTCGCCGGCGGTGCCGAGAAAGCCTCCACCGCGATGGGGATGGGTGGTTTTGCTGCCGCCAAGGCACTCTCCAACCGCAACGACGAGCCGCAAAAAGCGAGCCGTCCGTGGGATAAAGATCGCGACGGTTTTGTGCTGGGTGACGGTGCCGGGGTACTGGTGCTGGAAGAGTACGAACACGCCAAGGCCCGTGGCGCCAAGATCTACGCCGAGCTGGTCGGTTTTGGCATGAGCGGTGACGCGTACCACATGACTGCGCCTCCCGCAGATGGCAACGGTGGCGCTCGCGCCATGAAAAATGCCATCAAGGATGCCGGCATTGCCCCCGAGCAGATTGGTTACATCAACGCGCACGGTACCTCCACCCCGCTGGGTGATGTGGCCGAGCTGCGCGGCATGAAAGCCGTCTTTGGTGAGCACGCCAAATCCCTGATGGTCAGCTCCACCAAGTCCATGACAGGTCACCTGTTGGGCGCCGCCGGCGCCATCGAGGCGATCATCACTGTGTTGGCCCTGCGTGATCAGGTGGCTCCGCCCACTATCAACCTGGACAACCCGGATGATGAGTGCGACCTGGATCTGGTGCCCCATGTGGCCAAGCCTGGCAGCTTCGAGTACGCCCTTTCCAACTCGTTTGGTTTTGGCGGCACCAATGGCTCACTGATCTTCAAACGCGTATAATTTGCCGCAGGGCAAAGACACAGGCCCGATACTGCCGGTATCGGGCCTTTTTTATCGGAGGGATCCCTTTGCTTATCAATGGCATGAAGCTTGATACCATCTCGGCCCATGATCGGGGGCTGGCCTATGGTGACGGTCATTTCACCACCATGGCGGTCAGGGAGGGCCGCGTGTTGCAGTGGCCAGCCCATCTGGCACGGTTGCAGCTGGCCAACAACCGGCTGGGATTGGTTGAACCGGACTGGGATCTCTTGACCCGAGAGGTTGAAGAGATGGTGGCTGACCAGCCACAATGCGTGGCCAAGGTGATCCTGACTCGCGGCGAGGGGGGGCGGGGCTATGATGGCAGCGGATGTCAACACACAACCCGGATTGTCACTCTGGCGCCATTTCCCACTCACTATGGCCAGTGGCAACAGGAGGGGATCGAGATGGTGGTGTGCCGCCAGCGGATCGGCGATGCCCCCATGCTGGCCGGGCTTAAAACCTTGAATCGTCTGGAGCAGGTATTGCTGAAAAGCGAACTTGTCAGCCGAAATGCAGTCGAAGGGATAGTGCTGAACAGTCGAGGTTTTCTCATTGAAGGGGTCAGTGCCAATCTGTTTTGGCGTCGGGGCAAGACGGTGTTTACGCCCGATCTCGCCCGCGGTGGTGTCGATGGCATCATGCGCCGCCAGGTGATGGCGATGTTGAAACAGATGAGTATTGAGTTGCGTGTGGTAGAGGCTCCGCTGGAGTCACTATGGCAGGCGGAAGAGGTGTGGCTCACCAATACCCTGATGGGGGTCGTGCCGGTCAATGGCATCGAGGATATCCATTATCCCACAGCGGTATTGAGTCGCCGTTTACAGGAGCGTTTGGTCATTGAAGTTTAATCGGCTTTACACCCTGCTCGCGGGGGCGGCACTGACGGTAGCCGCTGCCGGGGGCTATGTACATTACAAATGGCAACAGGTAGAGACGCTCACCAACAAGGGGCCGACCCGGCTCTTTACGGTGGAGAAGGGCGCCCATGCGGCGCGCCTCATCGCCGAACTAGGTGAGGGGGAAACCAGCCCCTGGGCGGTGCGGCTCTGGCTGCGCAGCCATCCCGAACTGGTGGCCATCAAATCGGGCACCTATGAAATCAAGGAAGGGGCCCCTCTCAAGGAGACCCTCTCTCTGTTCGCATCGGGCAAGGAGTTTCACTTCAGCCTCACCTTCGTCGAAGGTTCCCGTTTCGAGGATTGGCAGAAGCAGCTCTCCAGCGCCCCATACCTTGAGCGATTGACCGTCGAGCAATCCGAAGCCGACTTGGCGCAGGAGCTCGGCATCGAGAATGGCAAGCTGGAGGGTTGGTTCCTGCCGGAAACCTATGCCTATACCACCCATGCCAGCGATCTCTCGATCTTGCGTCGCGCCCATCAGGATATGGAGACTTTCCTGCAGCAGAGCTGGGAGAAACGTCAGGCCAACCTGCCGTACAAAACGCCCTATGAGGCGCTGATCATGGCCTCCATCATCGAGAAGGAGACCGGCCAGCCGGACGAGCGGGCACAGATCGCCTCGGTGTTTGTCAATCGTCTGCGTCTGGGCATGAAGTTGCAAACCGATCCCACCGTCATTTACGGGGTGAAAGATCGCTACGATGGCAACATTCGCCGCAGCGATCTGACCGACAAGAATCCCTACAACACCTATGTGATCGACGGTTTGCCGCCCACGCCTATTGCCATGCCGGGCAAGGCCTCCATCGAAGCTGCGCTTAACCCCAAATCGACCGACTATCTCTACTTTGTCGCCAAGGGGGGCGGTGCCCACTATTTCTCCAAGACCCTCGATGAACACAATCGGGCGGTTCGTGAATACATATTGAAGAAACCCTAATGTCAAAATTTATTGTGATCGAAGGATTGGAAGGGGCAGGGAAGAGCTCGGCCGTTCGTTATGTGACCGACTATCTGCAGCGTCACGGCATCAACCGGATCGAGTGCACCCGCGAGCCGGGTGGTACGCCACTGGCCGAGCGGATGCGGGCCATCGTCAAAGAGGTGCACGACGAGCGCCTCACCATCGAGGCGGAACTGCTGCTGATGTACGCCTCCCGGGTACAACTGGTGGAGACCCGCATCAAACCCGCACTGGCCGACGGTGTCTGGGTGGTGGGGGATCGCCACGATCTCTCCTCCCAGGCCTATCAGGGTGGCGGCCGTGGTATCGATGCACAGCTTATCGGAGCCATAAAGCAGGCGGTGCTCGGCAACTTCAAGCCGGATCTCACCCTCTATCTCGATATCGATCCCGCCCTTGGCTTGCAGCGTGCGCGCCATCGCGGCGAGCTGGATCGCATCGAACTGGAGCAACTGAGCTTCTTCGAGCGTACCCGAACTCGTTATCTCGAACTGGCCGCCAAGGATGATTCCATTGTGGTGATCGATGCGGCGCAAACGCCGGAACAGGTCAAAGCTGCCATCGAGTGTGCATTGGATCACTATCTGTCGAACGAGCCGCTATGTATCCCTGGCTGATCCCTGACTGGCATGCTCTGAGCCAGACGGCCCAGTCCGGTCGTCTCGGCCACGCCTGGTTGTTGCTGGGCGATCCCGGGCTTGGCAAGGAGCAACTGGCCGAGCGACTGGCGCGTTTGCACCTTTGCCAGCAACCGGATCGCGGAGAGCCGTGCGGCCACTGCCACTCTTGCCAGCTGTTTGACAAGGGCAACCACCCGGATCTCGGCACCATAACTCGCGACAGCAAGACCATCGGGGTCGAGGCCATTCGCGAGATCTGCACCCGGCTGCAGGGCTCTGCCCAGCTCGGCCGTGGCAAGGTGGTGATCATTCCAGATGCGGAGCGGATGACCGAATCGGCGGCCAACGCCCTGCTGAAAACCCTGGAAGAGCCGGCCGGCGACAGCTTGCTGTTGCTTATTGCCTCCCAGGTTTCCCGGTTGCTTCCCACCATTCTCAGTCGCTGTCACAAACATGTCTGTCAGTTGCCTGCGGAAGGGGAAACAGTACGCTGGTTGGCCGAACAGGGTCATCAGGCCACTCTGGCTCAGGTGCGGATCTGTCAGGGGGCCCCGCTGCGGGTACTCGACTATATCGAGCAGCAACAGGACGGGACTCGCCGCGAACTGCTGGAACAGTTTGTCGCCCTGAGTCAAAGTCCGGTCAAGGCGACGGCATTGTGCAGCCAGCTTGGTCAGGAGACGCAGGTCAGGTTGCACTGGTTGCAGCTCTTCTTGTGCGATGCCCTGAAAACCCAGGCCGGATGCGGTCACCATCAGCTGGCGATGCCGGACTTGGCAATTTTGAGTCAACGGTTGGCGGAGCTGCACTCCAGCGAAAAACTGCTGGAGGCAGAACAAGATCTTGTTGCCCTGAAAGCGGCATGCCAGCCTGGTCAACTCTCCAATCCCACCATCCATCTGATGAACTGGTTCAGTCGCTGGTTATAAGTACCGACAAGCAGAAAGGTTTTATATGTTACTCGTTGATTCCCACTGTCATCTCGATCGCCTCAGCTATGGCAGCAAGCAGACCAGCATGGCTGATGTACTGGCAAAGGCCGCGAAACTGGACGTGGGATATTTTCTCTGTGTCAGTGTGACTCAGGCACAGTTCCCGACCATGCTCGAGGTGATCGCTCCCTATCCCCAGGTATTTGCCTCTTGCGGGGTACACCCGCTCAATCAGGAACCCGGTGTCGATGCCGAGTTGCTGCTCAAGCAAGCTGCCGATCCACGTGTGGTGGCCATCGGTGAGACCGGTCTCGATTACTTTTACTCGCCCGAGAACAAGGAAGTTCAGCAAGCCTCTTTCCGCGAACATATCCGGGTTGCTCGCGCGCTGAACAAGCCGCTGATCATCCATACCCGCGATGCCCAGCAAGATACCTTGCAGATCATGCGTGAAGAGGGCGCGGATCAGGTTGGCGGTGTGCTGCACTGCTTCACCGAATCCCTCGAAATGGCAGAAGCAGCAATGGCGATGGGGTTCTATATATCCATCTCCGGGATCGCCACCTTCAAAAATGCGTCTGCACTGCAAGAGGTGGTCAAGGCTCTGCCCCTCGACAGATTGCTGGTCGAAACCGACTCGCCCTATCTTGCCCCCGTGCCGCATCGGGGGAGGGAGAACGAACCCGCCTTTGTGCGAGACGTTGCCCAGTTTATTGCCGACCTGCGCCATATTCCGCTTAATGAATTGGCAGAAGCCACCAGCCGGAATTTCTTTGAACTCTTCAAGCTGGCGAAAAAATAATCCCCAAGCCCCGTTGCTCGGGGCTTTTTATATTTCAAATACCAAGCTGATTACCCACCTGAATATAAACACCGAGCTGCGTTATCTCTCACTTCTTCCTGCCAATTTTACTTTTTCGTTTCTGTTAAACTGGGTCGAATGATATTCCTATGTTTCCTTTATTCAGCGTGGTCAATGGGTATTAAAATAGGATGCTCTAAGTATCGATAATATTCATTATCGATACTTGATGTATGTGGAGGATCCTGTAAGATCCTCTCAAACATCATATGAATCATAGAGTTCCGTGGCATATCCATCCTTGTCCAATCCGGTTCATCAGTCACTGCAGACTGTTTTCGATGCACAGCTAAATAGTCGGGCACGCCGCTTTTTGCGCAGTGCAAAAGCGGATTCCACCCTCAATGCCTATCAGGCGGATACCCGTATTTTTGTCTTCTGGTGCCAATTACACGGGCTGGATCCATTGCAAACCACCCATCACGACATCATGAATTTTCTCGCAGATCAGGCTGACGGCGTATTGGCCGACTGGGTATGGCTGGATAAAGAGGAGGGGAAGGGGGAGCTGCGTAACGGTGAACCTCGTAAACCGGCAACCCTGGTGAGACGGCTTGCCGGGATCCGTTATGCCTTCAGGCAGAAAGGCATTCACCCCATGCCCACCGAACATCCCGAAATCAAGGAGATGATGCGCGGTATTGTCAGGTTGGGGGATAACCGCAAACGCAAAACCGGAGCCCTGACGCTGCAACCATTGACCCAGGTGCTGGATGGCATCGACACCTGTGATCTGGCGGGCTTGCGTGATCACACCCTGCTACTGCTGATGTTCAGTGGCGCCTTGCGCCGCTCAGAAGCAGCCCGAATTGAGGTGAGCGATCTCGATTTTATAGGGCAGGGGATCCGCCTTCGCCTCAAACCGAGCAAGCATCAGCTGCATGAAACCGAGATAGCCTTGATTCCGGGCAAACACTATTGCCCCGTGTCGGCACTGCAAAACTGGCTACACAAAAGCCGGATCAGCGAGGGGCCGCTGTTTCGGCGCATGAACCGCTGGGGTCAACTGATGGCTGAACCACTCGGCCCCCAGGGTATCAATCTGATGATCAAGCGGCGAACTGGCCAAACCATCGACGATCTCTACGTCAGTGGCCATAGCCTGCGCCGTGGATTTATCACCTCAGCGGTAACTGCCGGCAAACCGATGAACAAAATCATTGAGGTGACGCGCCACAAGGATATGCGAACCCTGCAGGAGTATTTCGATGACGCCCACAAATTCTCCGATCATGCCCTTGATGGCTTGCTTTGACAAAACTGCGTCACTTCGTTTTTTATGTTAAATGATATCTTGTTGATCTGATGATATATTTGTCGCGCAGCCAACAGCCCAAAGGGGAAGGGCATCTTCCAATGGATAATGGCATGTAATGAGAGATAACAAACTCAGAAACGTAATATCGCAAGGACATATGAGCCAAGAAATGACAGTGCGTGAAGAGCAAGAAGCGGCCCCTCAAAACAATGCCGAGCGGCAGCGCCAACATGTAAAACGCAAGCAGGAGACCCATACCCGATTGCAATGCTGGATCAGCAATCGCCACGCCGAGCGATTGGCCGCTCTGGGTATCCATCTCGAAGACAGTCAGGCATCACTCATCGAGCAGGCGATCGATCTGCTCTACCAACATGAGCTGGGTAGAGAACCTCCGTTTGAAAACAGAGTCACCACACAGGTCGAAGAGACCGTTGAATAGACACAAGAGTGAAGTAACAGCGATACGTGAAGAGAAAAAAAAAGCCAGGTACGAATTCCTTGTACCTGGCATAGGGGAATTGGCTCCTTGCAGAGCCGTGCGCTAACTGGTGTTCGGATTGCCTTAAGCTTAGACAAGGCTCAAGGCTTTTCAAGATCCGAAGAAACGTTCAACCAGAGTGTGGGTATTTCAGACTCGTTCAAGTGCTTATGCACCGAACGGCCCACTACGCATTGAACAGATTGTTGTCACGCACCAGCTCGCGGGGGAGGGCATTCTTGACCCGACTACCCACCCATTTCCCCATCCCCAGGGTATGTCCCTGATAGCGGACGATCACCTCGCCAGTGCCCGCATCCTGTTCTGGCCAGACGTCCCGCCCCATCATGAATTCCCGCGCATTGGCGCTATCAAGCTCAACCACGCCCTTGCTCGCTTTATCGCCATAGGCCAGTGCCCACTCATGAGTGAGGCGATAACCTTTCTTGAAGGTCTCGGCCAACTTGATGCCGATGCGATCGAAGCGCAGCTTGCCCTGCACCTGATCAAACAGCTGGGGGAAGAGCCAGATCTCGTCATTGCGGCCAAACAGTTGACCCTGCGGTGCCACCCCGAAGTTGGCTTCGATCTCGCGCAACATGGGTTCCGCCTCTTTGGCAGGAAGCGGCGCAAAAGGGAATTTACCCAGCTTGCCAGGCTTGAACATGGTGTTGGGCACCGAGTGATGCTTGCGCAATCTGGCGACGAAAAAGCCTTCACTATCGAAGATCTGGGGCCAAACGTGCAGGTATCCTTCGTATGTACAGGCCTGCTCTGCATGGGGGAACAGGTCTGCCAGCGAGTCAAAACTCAAGGCATCGCCAAACTTGTCCAGCAGGGATTGGCAGACCGCCTGATTCTCCTGTTCACTCAAGGTACAGGTGGAGTAGACCAGTACGCCACCCGGTTTCAAGGCATGGAAGGCACTCTCCAGCAGCCCCTGCTGCACCGCCGCGATCTCGTCGATGCTCTCGATGCTCCAGTTGCGCAATGCATCTTCATCCTTACGCACCGTACCTTCACCGGAGCAGGGGGCATCGAGCAGGATGGCATCGAATGTCTCCGGCAACCACTGGCCAAATACCTTGGCATCAAAATGGGTCATCCCCACATTGGTCACGCCGCAGCGCTGGATATTGGCGCTAAGCACTTTCAACCGGCTGCTGGAAAACTCGTTGGCAACCAGCATCCCCTGATTGTTCATCAGGGCGGCTATCTGGGTGGTCTTGGATCCGGGGGCCGCCGCAGCATCCAGCAACATGCCATCCGCCTTGATCTTGTCGCTGGCAAAGAGTGCCGTCACCGGCAGCATGGAGCTCGCTTCCTGAATGTAGAAGAGCCCGCTCAAGTGCTCGGCGGTGTTGCCAAGTGGGACAGTTTCATCGCTGCGGGTCAGCCAGAAGCCGGTATCACACCAGGGGACAGGGTCAAGCTGCCAACCCAGTGGCTCCATCAGGGCGACGAAATCTGAGACGGCGATCTTCAAGGTATTGACCCGAATGCTGCGGCGCAGCGGACGTCGACAACTGGCCACAAAGTCATCCATCGAGAGATGGGCCGGCATGATGGCCGCAATGTGGCGTAAAAAGTAATCGGGAAGGAAGGTGTTGTCGTGCACTGTGCCGTCTCGTTGACCGAAAAAGAGGGGCGACATCCTACCACAAGGCTAAGAATATTCTGAATCTGAACCCTATCAACAGGCACCGGAATATAAAAAAGCCCGGCACTGTGCCGGGCTTGGATGAGATACAAAGGGAAGAGATCAGGGCTGGATACGTGGACTCCACTCCAGCCACTCTTTCTCGGCCTTGCCATAGAGCGGATAGCTGTGGCCCGCTTTGACGGTTGGACCCATCTCTCTCTCCGGCGTATTGAAAGCAATGCCGCCGGCCAGCAGGCTCTGCACCGTCTCCACTTCGATAGTGCCGCCAGTCAGCCCGATATCCGCCTTGACCCCGGAGACATTCCAGAAACGGGAGTTGGCCCGCACCAGATGGGCATACTCCTGATCCACGTTGACATCGATCACCACCTCGCTGCCATCCCGAGCCAGCGCCACCTTGGTGACACTGCCCACCATCATTTTGCGAAACAGCAGCGGGCTGCCGACGCTCAAGCCATTGACGGAGGGGCTCTTGAGGGTCAGGGCCAGACCCACCGGGCCGACCTGACTCAAGGGGAAGCGATCTTTGCCAGCGCCTTTACCGGGTTGTGCTTCTACAAACGCCCCCTTGATCAGGGTATCGAGGTGAGCGACACCGCCCAGCCCCAGCTTGGCCTGCACCAGAGTAAAGCGGGCGCCGGACTGCAGGAAACGCTCGGCGTAGTGGCCATCGAGTTCCGCCTTGAAGATCACCTGACCCAGAGACGGCTCCAGCTCGATCTCTTCAATTTTGCCAATATCGACCCCACGATAGCGGATCGGGCTGCCAATCCCGAGCCCAGGGTTACTCTCTGCCACCAGTGACAGCTGGCGCACCTTGGCCTTGGCTTGCTCCCTGGAATCGAACAGTTGATGACTGCTGCGGCCATTGGCCAACCGATCGAACTCAATGGCGCCACGCAGCAGGGTACCGAGGTTGCCCACCTTGACCTGCACACCATCGACCCGCACCTTGGTGTCGATGGCCGGTTTTTTCCAGAATTGGGGTTGCTGGGCGAGGAGGGGAGCATAGACTCCATCAATCTCGAGTTCGATCTCGACCCCCTCTTTGGCGGCGCGCAGCTGTTTGACCTTGCCCGCTTCCAACCCCAGATAGAGCACAGGCGAGCCAATGCCGATGCCATCGGCCTGATCTGCTTTGAGCAACCAGCGCTGGGGCTTGGCATCACGGGTGCCGAGCAGTGCCAGCTCCTGACTCGGGTAGAGACGATTAATCCGCTCGCCACTGCTGGCTTGCACCAGCTTGATCCCGCCCCCCAGCCAAGCACTGGCCGGACTGGTTTCTACTTTGATGCCACTCAGATCGGCATCAATCTGCAACGGGGCGGCGCGATAGAAGCGAGCACGATTGAGCAGATGGCCATAATTTGGCGCCATCACCAGCTCGATGCTTGCATTGCCACGCGTATCCAGGGTCAGCTGGCTGATGCGGCCTACCTGTAATCCCTTGTACCAGACCGGCGCATCCTGATTCAGTCCAGCCAGATCGTCGGCCTGCAGCGTCACTTTGGTGCCGCTCTGGGGGGCGCGATCGGTCAGGGTCATCTTCTGTGCCGGTTTGCCCACCACATAGTCGAGACGAATGGCAGGGCCGGAGAGCAGGCGATCCGCATGCTGCACGCCGGTCGCGGAGAGGGAGACGCTCTCCCACACCAGTTGACTCTTGTCGGTAATGCGATAAGCCTGCTCCGGGTTGATCAGCGCTGTGACCATCCGGCCTTTATCGGTAAGCCGAATGGGGTCGATACGACCGATCTCGATCCCCTCATAGAGGATGGGCATCCCCTCCTTGACCGGAAGATCGCCAGCCGCAATGTCGATACGCTCGCCGCGCGCTGCTTCCGCCAGCCCTTTATAAAGGACGAAAGTCTGTCCCTTCTCAGGTTCCGGTGAATCTTTGGGCGAGTCAAAGGCAATGCCGCCGCTCAGGATGGAGGTGAGGCTGCCAGCCTCCACGCTCACCCCGGCCAGACTGAAGGAGCCCTTGATGCCGCTGATATTCCAGAAGCGGGTATCGGCTTTGACCAGATGTTCGAAACGTGGCTCGATCACCAGATCCAGAATGACGTTCTGGTTGTCCTGACCCAGACGGGTATTGATGACGCTGCCCACCTCGATACCGCGGAAATAGAGCTTGGCGCCAATCCCAACCGAACCCAGCGAATCGGCGGTCAGGTGCAGCATGCGCCCCTGAGCCTGATAGCCGGGAGGAGGGCCCTCCAGTGCATCGAAGGTCTCCTCCAGCGGATTGCTTTCACGCCCCGGTTGCAGGTTGATGTAGTTGCCGGAGACCAGGGTATCGAGACCGGAAATCTCGGTCAGCGATGCCTTGGGGCTCACCAGCCAGAAGTCGGATCCCTTGCGGATCAGTGGTCTGGCACGGCTGTCAATCTTGGCCATCACCGCAATCTTGCGGCCATCTTCAGCCAGCTCCAGCTCCTGCACCACGCCGATGGCCACCCCCTGATAACGAACCTGGGTTTTACCCGGCAAGATGCCGTTGCCCTGGGCGAAGTTGATCTGGATAAGCTGGCCACGGCTCAATACCTGCTGATAGAGAAAGCCACCCGCCAGCAGCAGGGCTATCAGGGGTAACAGCCAGACCGGCGATAACCAGCGGCGCTTTTCGATGACGGGTTCAGCCCCGATCATAGTGACTCCTTATTGGCTGGATTAAACAGCACATCAGACAAAAACAGAGAAATCATCAACGGGCCGCCTTGTCCCACAGTAAACGGGTATCAAGCATGCGAGCCGACATCATGGTCAGCACCACCACACCGGCAAAGGCGGTGGCCCCCGGGCCTGCGCGGACACTCAGCAGTACACCCCGATCGACCAGTGCCACCATCAGCGAAATCACGAACAAGTCCAGCATCGACCAGCGACCGATAAAATCGATCACCCGATACATCACCAGCTGGCGCTTGCGCCGCACTGGCTTGGCCCGCTGCAACTGCCAGCAGATCCAACCCAGCCCCAATATTTTGCCCACAGGCACCAGTATGCTGGCGGTGAGAACTATGGTGGCAATCCCGCTCATTTTGCTGCGATAGAGCATCATGATACCGCTGAAGATGGTATCTGACTGCAGTAACCCCTTGTTATAGAAATGGGTTATGGGCAACAGATTGGCAGGCAACAACATGAAGGTGGCGAGCGCCAGCAAGCCCCACGACCAGGCGAGGGAACGGGGAATGCGCACCTGTAATTTGCTGCTGCAACGGGGGCAGACTGCCCCGGCTTGATAGCGCACCAGCAAACCACAGATATGGCAGCGGCAGAGTCCCATCTCACGGGCGCTGGTCATGTTCCGGCTCCTTTAACGGGATCCGCGCCCAGTAGGGGGCGGGGTCAAACAGGATCAGCAGGGTCATGTTGAGCAGCATCAAAATACCGAGACTGAGCAAGCCGCCACCGAGGCGCACATCGGCGATGTCGATCAGTTTGAATAGGGCAACCAGCAGGCTGACAATATAGACCTCCAGCATGGCCCAGTGGCGAAACACCTCGACCAGCTTCAAGGTGACGGGAAGAATGTGCCAACGTTTGGCCAGACCCGAAGCCAGCACAAAGATCCCCGCCAATAATCCCACCGGCGCCAACACGGCGCACCAGAGCACCAGGCTGGCCACCCACCATTCGCCCTCGCCAAACAGCACCAGAATACCGCGCAGCAGGTCGGCGTCGGTGTTGACCCCAGCCAGCCGCAGATAGATCAACGGCTCAAAAAATGCGGAGGGCAGCAGCAGAAATCCGGTGATGGTCAGGGCCATCAACTGGGAGGGACGAAAGGCATAACGGCCATAGAGATGTTGATGACATCGCGGGCAGTGGGCATGGCGACGCAGCGGCAGTGCTTTGCGCTGGATCAGCAAGTCGCACGCCGGACAGACAATCACGGAACCGGGCTCCATCATACAATTCAACCTGTTGAAGGAATTGGTGAAATTTACCCTAAAACCGGTTTCCTGTCTTGCCTGCGGCCGGAATGTTACGAAAGTATAATTGACGTTAACGTAAACGTGATATTAGATAGCCAGACTAGACAGGTGAAAGGAGTCATGATGTCCAGTTTGCCCCCCTCGGCAGGCCTGCGCTTTCGCACCGCCCTTGCCAATGAACATCCCCTGCAGATCGTCGGCACCATCAACGCCTATATGGCACTGATGGCCGAACGCAGCGGCTTTCAAGCTCTTTATCTCTCCGGTGCCGGAGTCGCCAATGCCTCCTACGGCTTGCCGGATCTCGGCATGACCTCCCTCAACGACGTGCTGATCGATGCCGAGCGGATCACCGCGGCGACCCGTGTGCCGCTGCTGGTCGATATCGATACCGGCTGGGGCGGGGCATTCAATATCGCCCGCACCATTCGCGCGTTTGAGCGAGCCGGAGTTGCCGCCGTCCATATGGAAGATCAGGTGGCCCAGAAGCGCTGTGGTCATCGTCCCAACAAGGCGGTGGTCACGCTGGAGGAGATGTGCGATCGCATCAAGGCAGCGGTGGATGCCCGCGAGAATAGCGAGTTCGTCATCATGGCCCGCACCGATGCACTGGCGGTGGAGGGGATGGAGTCGGCTCTTGAACGCACCGCTGCCTATGTAGCCGCCGGTGCCGACATGATCTTCGCCGAGGCGGTGACCGAGCTGGCCCAGTACGACCAGTTCAAGCTGGCGGCCAAAGTGCCGATCCTCGCCAACATGACCGAGTTCGGCAAAACCGCGCTGTTTGACAAAGAGCAACTGGCCGCGCACGGGGTCGACATGGTGCTCTACCCGTTAAGCGCCAACCGCGCCGCCAATCAGGCCGCCCTCAACGTCTATCACCATATTCGCCAGGATGGCCATCAAAGGGCCGTCGTGGAGACCATGCAGACCCGGGAGTCGCTCTACGACTTCCTCGGATATCACCACTACGAGCAGACACTGGATCGTCTGTTTACAGCCAAGGAATAGGAGGCAGCTTATGGGACAGCAAAAACCGTTGGGCGGGGCCGGTCTGCGCGGGCAGAGTGCGGGGGAGACCAGTATCTGCACCGTGGGCAAGAGCGGCACCGGTCTTACTTATCGCGGCTATGACATCAAGGAGCTGGCCGACAGCGCCCAGTTCGAGGAGGTCGCCTATTTGCTGCTCAAGGGGGAGTTGCCCGATGAGCAGCAGCTTGACGCCTACAAGCGCGAACTGTGTCGCCTGCGCACTTTGCCCCAGCCGCTGCTGGAGGTGCTGGAACGCATTCCCGCCGATGCTCACCCCATGGATGTGCTGCGCACCGGCTGCTCCATGCTCGGCGATCTGGAGCCGGAAGATGGTTTCGAGCATGAGCATGAAGTGGCGGATCGGCTGCTGGCCGCCTTTCCGGGCATTCTGATCTACTGGTACAAGTTCAGTCACGAGGGAGTTCGCATCGCCCTCGATACCGATGAAGAGTGTATCGGTGGCCATTTCCTCGCGCTGCTGCACCAGAAAGCGCCGAGCGAGCTGGAGCGGCGGGTGATGCATGTCTCCCTCATCCTCTACGCCGAGCATGAGTTCAACGCCTCCACCTTTGCGGCGCGGGTTTGCGCCTCAACCCTTTCCGACATGTTCTCCTGTATCACTGCCGCCATCGGTACCCTGCGCGGCCCGCTCCACGGCGGAGCCAACGAGGCGGCCATGGCGATGATCGAACATTGGCAAGATGAAACGCAGGCAAGGCGCGAACTGCTGGCCAAGCTGGCGGCCAAGGAGAAGATCATGGGCTTTGGCCACGCCATCTACCGCACTTCTGATCCGCGCAACGTCATCATCAAGGAGTGGTCGGCCAAGCTCGCCAAGGCGGTGGGGGATGATCGCCTCTACCGCGTCTCCTGCGAAGCGGAAAAGGTGATGTGGGAAGAAAAAGAGCTCTTTCCCAATGCCGACTTCTTCCATGCCAGCGCTTATCACTACATGGGGATCCCGACCAAGCTGTTCACCCCCATCTTCGTCTGCTCACGGGTCACCGGCTGGTGCTCCCACGTGATGGAGCAGCGCGAGCACAACCGGATCATCCGTCCGAGCGCCGATTATGTCGGCCCAGCCCCCCGTCACTTTGTCTCTCTACAACAACGATAAGGAAGTCACGATGTCCGCCAACGTCGACGTCAACCACAGACCAGACCCCGATCAGGTGCTGGTCGATATTGCCGATTATGTCTGCAACCACCCCATTACCAGCGAGGCGGCTCTCGACACCGCCCGCTACTGCCTGATGGATACGCTGGGCTGTGGCCTGCTGGCCCTGCGCTTTCCCGAGTGCACCAAACACCTTGGCCCCATCGTACCCGGCACCCTCGTACCCCACGGCGCCCGGGTGCCCGGCACCCAGCATTGCCTCGATCCGGTCAAGGCAGCCTGGGACATCGGTGCCATCATCCGCTGGCTCGATTACAACGACACCTGGCTGGCCGCCGAGTGGGGTCACCCATCCGATAATCTGGGCGGTATTCTCGCCACTGCCGACTGGCTCTCCCGTACTCGCGTGGCAGAGGGCAAGGCACCGCTCACCATGAGCGATGTGCTGGTGGCCATGGTCAAAGCCCACGAAATTCAGGGTGTGCTGGCGCTGGAGAACTCCTTCAACCGGGTGGGTCTCGATCACGTGGTGCTGGTCAAGGTCGCCAGCACCGCCGTGGTGACTCACATGCTGGGGGGCACCCGCGATCAGGTGATTGATGCGGTCTCCCAGGCCTGGGTCGATGGTCAGAGCCTGCGTACCTACCGCCATGCCCCCAATGCGGGTTCCCGCAAGAGCTGGGCGGCGGGGGATGCCACCTCTCGCGCAGTGCGCCTCGCCCTTATCACCATGAGCGGCGAGATGGGCTATCCCGGCGTACTGAGCGCGCCAAAATGGGGTTTCTACGACGTGCTGTTCAAGGGCTATCAGTTCGCCCTGCATCAGGGGTACGGCAGCTATGTGATGGAGAACGTGCTGTTCAAGATCTCCTATCCCGCCGAATTCCATGCCCAGACCGCGGTGGAGTGCGCCATGAAGCTGCATGGGCAGGTGAAGGGGCGGCTCGACGAGATCGACCGTATCGAACTCACCACCCATGAGTCGGCCATTCGCATCATCAGCAAGGTCGGCGCCCTCAATAACCCGGCCGATCGGGATCACTGCCTGCAGTACATGGTGGCAGTGCCGCTCATTTTCGGTCGCCTGATCGCCGAGGATTACGAGGACGATGTTGCCGCTGATCCCCGCATCGACGCGCTACGCGGCAAGATGGTGGTGCAGGAGGACAAGCGTTACAGCCGCGAATATCTGGAGGCGGACAAGCGCTCCATTGCCAACGCCATCCAGATCTTCTTCAAGGACGGCACTCACACCGCCAAAGTGGAGGTGGAGTACCCGGTCGGCCATCGTCGCCGTCGGGAGGAGGGGATCCCGCTGCTGGTGGAGAAATTCCAGCACAATCTGGCCACCCGCTTCCCGGCCAAACGGGTCAACGACATTCTGGCCCTTTGTCAGGATGGGTCACGGCTTGCCGCCACCCCGGTACACGCCTTTATGGATCTGCTGGTGATCTGACCGATATCTACCGGCAAACAGTGATAAACGAAAAGCGGGCTCATCGGCCCGCTTTATTATTCCGGCGGCTGCTCCCTCGATAAGCCTTACTCAAGCGCACTGCTGTCGCCGTTAAAGAGCGCCGTCATGATCGCCGTCTCACGACTGGCGATGGTCTCGAGAAACTCGTTGGCACGCCCCATCTGATGACACACCTGATAACCACGCTCGACAAAGGAGAAGAGCTCGCCAAGCCCAGCCAGATGGGCGGGCCCTGACACCAGCTTGAGGGTCGCCCCCAGCAGCGGTTTTCTCGCCAGCCTGTCCAGCGTCATCCCAAGCTCGCTCACCAGCGCAATCTGATGTTCCCGGCGCGCCTGCTCACCCACGGCACGATAGGCGATGGTGTAGTGGTCCGGCGTGATGGGATCAATGCCATCAATGCGCCGCAGCGCCACCACCATCAGATAGTCCAGCTCCTCAGAGAGGGCATCAAGCTCGATCGCCTGCGCCAGCACCTTGAGACCGGACTCCGGCAACAGCCGCTCGGCTGTCGGCATCACCCGCATCACATCCGCATCGCGGCGGGCGCAATCCCCGGGGCCATAGAGATCGGTCAGGAAAAACTCGGCCGCCGGGCCGTAGCGGTCACTCTCCAGCAGATCACGATGGGTTCGCCCCAACCGGTCGGCCTGCCACTGGCGTAGCCGATCCCGATCCTGCTGATCTTCCGGGTGGGCACGCATCTGCTCGCGCAAGGCTGCAACCCGCTTGAGCTGGCGGTAGAGCCGACCCAGGGTGCTATCGTCGTCGTGGGCATGTTCTTGATGCGTCATCTACAGCTCTCTGGCCTTGGGCCCATTGATGGGGATTCGGTGATACGAAGATACAAGTGAATGAAAAACAAGCAGCTTTTGCTGACCGTTCCGTGACAAGTGTAGCGCGCACGGGGGAGGGAATAAATGCCATGCCCCGCTGATGGCCTTCATCCCTCTCGACTCTGTTAAGTGAGTCCCATTTATGTGAACCATCCTTTCATTTGTTGTGAACATGTGTTTAATATCAATAACTAACTTATGACCCAGAGTAACGACCATGTTCTTCAACTCGCTCGCTGGCAGCAGCGCACTCTCTATCATCCAGATCAGCCGTCAGCATCCGCTGGGATTGGCCGCCGCCCGGATCGCGGCCGAAGCCATCGCTGCGGACATGAGCGAGAGCTATCAACTCGATTGCGAATGGGCAGATGAAGAGGAGACCGAACTACACTTTCGCGGCTCAGGGGTACATGGCACTCTCACCCTGGACGAAGATACCCTGGAACTGGAAGTACATCTTGGCTTGATGCTGTTGCCGGTACGCAGCGTACTGGAGCAAGAGATCCTCGATTATGTCGACAATCGCTTACCTTGCCCCAAACGTGTTTGAAACTTTTCGTTGCACTGGCTTTAAATAAACCAGCTGTAAACGATGGTTGTTTGAAATAAGTTGGCAAACCATAAGGTTTGTCAGATTTATTATCCGGCGAGGCCTCGATTCTATTTGTAAGTAATCTTTCATCTTTATTTCATATTTCGAGTCGGCACTCATTAATGTCATTCTGATTGCATCAAGTCTTCATCCGGATATGAGGGCAGAAGCAATTTGCCGCCTCGATAAATTCATTTTGTAGGGAAACAACCATGCCACTGAGTGAATTTATCTCCTGCGTCGATACCGCCTGGTTACGCATGGACAGACCCAACAACCTGATGCAGATCATCGGTGTCCTGATGTTTGAAGGAGAGCTTGATGAAACGCGTCTGCGGGCCGGATTGCGCCACACCATTTCGGTGCAACCCCGTTTCCACCAGCGGGCCGTGCTGGAGGGGGGCTCCTACTACTGGCGCCATGATCCCGATTTCGATCTCGATCAGCACCTCAAGCGAGTGATCCTGCCGGGTGAAGCGGGCAAGCTGGAGCTGGAGAAGCTGGTGGCCGATCTCGCCTCGACGCCGCTCAACCACCAGCGCCCCCTGTGGGATATGCACCTGACCGACACTTCGCTGGGTGGGCAAGCGCTGGTGGTGCGCATTCACCACGCCATGGGCGACGGCTTCTCGCTGGTTCGGGCCATGCTGACCATGATGGATAACACCTCGGAAGGGGCGCCGCGACTACCGTCACCGGAGCCACTGGATGACAGCGATGACGAGGATGAGGAGGATTGCCATCAGGGCAGCCGTCTGGTGCGGGCCGGCCTCAAGCTGACCGGTAGCCTCTGGTCCAAATATGTCGAAGTGGTAACCCATCCCACCAAGGCGGTGGATTACCTCAAGACCGGGCGGGATGTGGCGAGCGAGCTGTGCAATATCGCCACCCTCGGTGATGATTCCCCCTGCCGCCTGCGTGGCAAGACCACCAGCACCAAGCGGGTGGCCTGGTCGGAGCAAATTGATCTGCCGGATATCAAGGCAGTGGGCAAAGTTCTGGGCTGCTCGGTCAACGATCTGCTGATCGCCGCCACCGCAGGGGCGTTTCGCCACTACCTGCAGGAGAAGGGGGATGATGCCAACAAGGTCAAGATCCGCGCCCTGGTGCCAGTCAATATGCGTGCACCGGACGATGAGGGGGCACTTGGCAACCGCTTCGGGCTGGTGGCCCTGGACTTGCCACTGGATGTTGAACACCCGTTGCAGCGGCTCTATACCGTGCGTGACCGGATGCAGGCGCTGCGCACCTCGCTGCAACCCGTGGTGGTGCTCAACCTGTTACATGCCCTTGGCATGGCCCCCAATGCGGTGCAGCAGCAGGCTGTCGAGCTGCTCACAGCCAAGGCCAGTGCAGTGATCACCAACGTGCCCGGCCCGCAGCAAACCCTCTATCTGGCCGGTGCAAAACTACGCCAACCACTGTTCTGGGTGCCGCAATCGGGGGATATCGGCGTCGGCGTCTCCATCCTCTCTTACGATCACAAGGTGCAGCTGGGCCTTATCACCGACAAGAAGCTGGTACCGGATCCGGATCGGGTGGTCGAGCGGTTTGCGGTGGAGTTCGAGCAACTGCTGTTGCTGGTTCTGATGGAGCCGGAGCTACTGTTTGACCCCAACGGACTGGATGCGCTGCTCGGTTGAGTGTGTACTTGAGCGACCGGTGACGGCGTAGCCAGCCGGTCTGCCCCATCATAAAAGAGGCCAACCCGCGGGTTGGCCTCTTTGCTATCTGTTGCCTGACGCAGCTGCGTAAAGCATGGGATTAATCCTCCAGCTCTTCCCGCGCCGCCTCCACATCGAGACGTTCCATGGCATCCATGGGTTCGCATTCGGCCGCTTCGGCATAGAGGGCTTCGGCTGCTTTCAGGCGGCTCTTGCCGTGCAGCATCACCTGTGCGTTGGCGTACTCCATGCGGGCGATAGCCGATTCGGGGATCAGCGCCAGCGCCTCCTTGAAGTGACGCTCGGACTCTTCCTTCTTGGCGCCATAGGTGAGGCCGCCGATCATGGCCCCCAACTTGTCGACGATCTCGGCGTGCCAGGCGCCAAAGGCAATATGGGCCTCGGCGTGATCTGGCGCCAGCTCCAGCGCCTTCTCAAGGCTTGCCTTGATCTTGTCGCCAATTCCTTGCGAGAGGGCCTTGGAGATGGAAATGACCTGACTGTAGCGACCGAGGGCCAGCGCGTGGAAATACCAGGCGTTGGCATTCTTGGGCTGGCGCTTTTGCAGCTTCTCGGCATGGCTGGCCGCCCGCTCGAAGGCGGCGCGCTTGGCATATTTGTCTTCCAGCAGATAGCTGGCATGGATCACCAGCGCTTTGTTCGCCACATTGAGGCCCGCCTCACCGGCAGCTTCGCCAAGGGCGACGGCCTGGGCAAAATCCCCGGCATGATAGGCCCGCCAGGCATCCTGTACCTGCTCATCCTCGGGCCAGGGTTCGGCATCCCCCTGATGGAGACGATCCCAGTTGTCCGCCAGCTTCTGGCCAGCATACTCATAGGCCGCATCCGCGTAGGGGAAGGGGACAAATTCGAGTTGTGAAGTGGTCATGCTTGTTCTCCCTGTAGCATGTGAATCAAACCTTGTCGGTGTAGTGGTGGGCGAGGGCGCCCAGATGAGCGCGGGCATCGGCCCGCAAATAGGGTGCGACCAGCTGCATCACCTGAAAGACGCCGAGAGCAATATCGGCGTCCGCCTTGGGGTGCAGTGCCCGCTGGTAAGAGATCCAGAATGTGCCCACCAGCGCCACATTGGCCGCCAGCGTGCGCATCTGTTGCGCCGTGCCCTCCATCAGCCCGACCGTTTGCAGATGGTTGCAAATGGCAATGGCGGTCTGCTCCTTGCGGCGCAGCAGGGCGGAAAAGCGCTGTTCCACCTGATGATAACCACTCATCAGGGTCGCGATATCGTAGTAGAGGAAACGGTACTGCCAGATGGCTTCAAACATCAGGTGGAGAAAGAGCCAGATATCTTCTGGCTCATCAGACGGGGTGCTGACCGCCTCCAGCAGGCGATCCATCTGCTGTTCAAATTCGCAGAACAGGGCGTTGACGATCTCCTCCTTGTTGTGGAAGTGGTAGTAGAGATTGCCCTGGCTGATCTCCATCTCGGCCGCAATGGCCGAGGTGGTGACGCTGGGTTCCCCTTGTCGATTGAAGCAGGCGAGGGCAGTGGTCAGGATCCGCTCCCGGGTACGACGTTTGGGTTTGCGATCCATGCTACTCCTTTGGTGATGAACGGCGCACGCCGTGGCGATAGCGTTTGGCAAGCCAGTGCTGCAACTGCTCCAGCGACTTGTCGAGGGCGGCGACCGAGCCAATGCCGGGGGCCAGCAGGGTGCGATCTTCATCGGCCAGCGCGGCCAGATTGAGCTCGAGGCCATGCTTGGCCAGCACCGGCGCCAGCTCGTCACGACGCTGCCAGAGATCGCGGCGAGTATGCTGGTAAGCGTGTTCGCAGAGACGGCGGCGATCCCGGTAACTGAACACATTGGTGAAGAACATCTCGCCATCGGCAGAAGAGGGCTCAAACAGCAGGGCGTCGGCGTCGGGATATTGGTGTTTGTAGCGATCCATCCCCACATGCATACGGGAGTGGATGATGGCGCGAAAGGTCTGGGCCAGTACCACCGGCAGACCGCTGTCCACCAGATTGGTCGGCGCACCGGCGGCCATGTCCGCATCATAGGGCACCAGCGGATTGATGCAGAACACCAGATCCGCCCCCTCTTCCAGCGCCACCGAAGCGTGCAGAGTCTTGATCAGCGCCCCGTCCACATAGTAACGACCGTTGATCAAGGAGGGCGGAAAGAGACCGGGCAGGGCGGCTGACGCCTGTACCGCCGCCGAGATGGGCACATCATCGAGCCCCGGGCTGCCGAAGGCGACCGGATGACCGGTGTCGAGTTCGGTGGCTACCACAAACAGTCGACTGCGCAACTGGCGGAAATCGTTGCTGCGGCCGGGACGAGAGAAAAACTGGGTCAGGGTGCGATCCACCCCGCGGTTGTCGAACAGTCCGGTCGGAATGGCCTTGGAGAGTCCCTGCAGCGATTCAAACAGGCTGCGCTTCCAGGGGGCCGCCAGATAATAGGTCAGGCTCTGCCACGCCAGTGGCGGGATCGAGGTCAGACGGTCGGCATATTCACGAAAGGCGGGGCGCAGCAAGGTGGCCGGGTCAAACATCTCCCCCGAATCATCGCTGAGCAGGATCCGCACCAGCTTAGCCGGCGAGATGCCGTTGGCCAGCGCCGATGCCACCACGGCCCCCGAACTGACGCCAACATAGATGTCGGCATGGTCAAGGCGCAGGCCGTTGATGCTGTCAGAGAGGGCTGCGCAGGCACCGATCTCGTAGATGCCGCCGAGCGGCCCGCCGCCAGCAAGGGCAATTGCGATGGTACTCATAGCGTCGCCTCTCTATCCATGACATTCACCATGACAAGACCGGCCCAGCGCAGGGCATGGGCCGGTATCAATCACCTTCCGTCACCGCGAGGGATCAGGGCAGGACGCTCTCTGCTTTGGCCTTCACCTCTTTCACCGCATCTTCCGCAGCGGAGAGGAGATCGGCGGCCTGCTCAACCACGGCCTCTTTGGCCTTGGCTACCGGTGCCTTCTTTACCGGAGGCTTGCGGGCAGCGGGCTTTTTGGCGGCAGCCGGTTTGGCTTCAGCGGCAGGAGCCTCCTCTTCCTGCGCATCCAGCAGTTGCTGGACCACATCGGTCAGCTCGGCCATGCGCTTGGAGAGCTTGTCGATATCCTTGCGGGTCGGAATGCCGAGGCTGGCCACAGCGCGGGCCACGCGATCTTCAAACACCTGCTCCAGACGGCCCCAAGTATTGGCGGTCTTGTCGGTCACAGCGGCAATCTTCTCATCTGCGCTCTGACGGGTTTTTGCCTGCAATGCTTCCCCTTCCTGCACCAGGGCTTCAAAGATCTTGCCACCCTCTTCCTGTGCTTTGGCATAGGCACCCAGACCTGCCAACCAGATCTGCTGAGTGGACTCTTTGATAGTGGAGGTGAGTTGGTTGTCGGTCACTGACCCTGCCAGCGCTTTCAATTTCTTAGCCATGATCTTCTCCTTGAATAACGACAGTTAAATGTAATGGCGACAACGAAACTGCAATCGGGTTGTGGCATTACTGATTTTTCAACTTCAGTCTAAGGACAAAAAATAGAGGGTTCTACCTAATAACGGAACAGGCACACCACCGAAATTAGGGTTTGCTCACGAACCGACAATCAAATTGCGGATTCCCATATGAATCGTGATATATCTAACAACCTAGTAACACCCTAATCAGTAGCAGGATTCTCTTTATGAACTATTTCATTACTGGCGGTAGTGGTTTTATCGGGCGTCGATTGATCAAAAAGTTATTCCAACAGCATCCCGACTGTATCGTCTATTTTCTGATGCGCGCCTCTCATCAGGATAAATTGCCGGAGTTATTTGCATTCTGGAATGTGGATGAATCGCGCGCAGTCCCGGTTTTTGGCGACATGACACAACCGCTGCTGGGGGTGTCGGTCGAGATGCAGGAGCAGTTGATCGGCAAGATCGACCACTTCTTCCATCTGGCTGCCATCTATGATCTGAACGCCAAGGCCGGGATCCAGCAGCAGGTCAACACCGAAGGGACCCGTCATGCTGTTCAACTTGCCGAGCGGCTGGGGGCGGGGCAGTTCCACCACTGCAGCTCCATCGCTGCAGCGGGCCTGTTCGACGGTCTGTTTCGCGAGGACATGTTCGATGAGGCCGAACACCTCGACATGCCTTACTTCCAGACCAAGCACGAAGCGGAAGGGATTGTGCGCAATGAGTGCACAGTTCCGTGGCGGGTCTATCGACCGGGGATCGTTGTCGGTGACTCCAATACCGGCGAGATGGACAAGATCGACGGCCCTTACTACTTCTTCAAGACCATCCAGAAGCTGCGCCGTCTGCTGCCGCCCTGGATGCCAGCCATCGGGGTTGAGGGCGGGCGCATCAACATAGTGCCGGTCAACTTTGTGGTCGATGCCATGGTGCATATCGCCCATCAGGAGGGGGAGGAGAACAAAACCTTCCATCTGACCGACCCCAACCCGATGCGGGTCGGCGATATGCTGAGCACCTTCTCCCGCGCCGCCCATGCGCCGGAGCCTGCGATCCGCATCAACGCCTCTCTCTTTAATTTCATTCCCCGCCACCTGACCGCCATGCTGATGACCATGGCGCCAGTGCGCCGCATCCGCGATGCCGCCATCGCCGATCTGGGTCTGCCCAAGGATGTGTTCCGCCTTATCAGCTATCCCACCCGTTTCGATAGTCGCGAAACCCAGCGGGTACTGAAAGGGACCGGTATCGAAGTGCCGCCGCTGCACAGCTACGCCTGGCGGCTGTGGGATTACTGGGAACGTCACCTCGACCCCGAACTCTTCATCGATCGCTCCCTGCGTGGTCGGGTCGAGGGCAAGGTAGTGCTGGTGACCGGGGCCACTTCCGGCATTGGCCGAGCAACCGCACGCAAGCTGGCGGGAGCGGGGGCCAACGTCGTTACCATCGCCCGCGACGAGCAGAAGATTGCCGAGACTAAAGCCGAGTTTGCCGAGCTGGGGCTGACCATCGAGATCTATCAGGGGGATCTCTCCAATCTGGCGCAAGCCGAGGAGATCACCGCTCGCATCGTGGCCGATCACGGTGGCGTCGATATTCTGGTAAACAATGCCGGCCGCTCCATCCGCCGCTCCATCGAGGACTCCTTCGATCGCTTCCACGATCTGGAGCGCACCATGCAACTCAACTACTTTGGTGCGCTCAAGGTGATCATGGGGGTACTGCCCACCATGATCGAGAAGAAAAAAGGGCACATCATCAACATCTCCTCCATCGGGGTGTTAACCAATGCGCCGCGCTTCTCCGCCTATGTTGCCTCCAAATCTGCCCTCGATGCCTGGGTGCGTACCGCCGCCTCCGAATTTGCCGACAAGGGTGTCAGCTTCTCCATCATCAATATGCCGCTGGTGAAAACACCGATGGTCGCACCGACCAAGGTCTATGAGCAGGTACCGATGATGACGCCAGAAGAGGCGGCCGATCTGGTATGCGATACCATCATCAACAAGCACGTTCGTCTGGCTACTCGCCTCGGGGTATTCGGTCAGGTGGTGCATGCCCTGGCACCTCGCGTTGCGCAGGTCATCATGAACACCAGCTTCCGCACCTTTGCCGATCCCAAGGATGGCGACAAGTCCAAGGCCACCGCCGATCAGGTTGCCGTCTCGACCCTGATCAAGGGGATACACTTCTAACCTGATGATGGGATAAAGAGATCAACAGGGGCCTGAGCAATCAGGCCCCTGTTTTATTTGGAATGACAGTTGAAGGACGAATAAGGAGGGTCAGACTCGGGACAACAACTCAATCAGCAGATCAGTCGTGCGACGGGAGTAAAGCAGAGAGAGATGGCCAATGGCAGGCAACTCGATATCTTCCATTCCCGTCAATCGTTGCCGCTCCTGTGGCATCACCACATTGTCGTGACTGGTGCGCACAGAGATGCCGGGTACGCAGAGAGGAACCGAGGCGAAACGCTGCAACCAGCCGGAACCGGGCTCCATCTCGCGGGCATTGGCCCCAATCCCAAGGGCGGCCAACTGACTGCCCTGATGAGGCGTAGCCAGAGTGATCAGGCGTGCGACCTTGTCACCACCATGGATAGCCAGATAGTCGCGGCAGACCAGTCCGCCCATGCTGTGACCGATCAGCACCAGCTTGTCAGCCCCGGTTTGCGCCAACACATCGTCAATTCGCTTGGCCAGTAGCGGCACCATCTCATCGATATGACCAAATGGTGGCATCAGGGTAATGGTGGCGACCACATGGCCTGCAGCTTCCAATCGGGCGCGCTGGGTGTGCCAGATCCCGCGACTGCAACCGTAACCATGCACCAGCAATACGGGACGCTGGCATGGACGCAGCCGATCGGGAGCCATCAGCAAAGGCTCGAACGGTAGCAACAAGGTGAAGGTATAGAGGTAGGCCAGCATCTCCTGCGCCATCATCTTCACCCTGCGCCAAGTGCCGATAGCCGGGGAGGGGTAGAAGCGGGTAAACAGCCAGCTGCCGAGCACCACCAGACAACGCAACCCAAGCAGGGCAAACACGACAAACAGCAGGGTCAGCAACCAGGGGAGTCCCACGACCAAATGGGCGATACTCCCGAGGAGCAGCACCTCTACCATCAGCAGAATAAACAGGTGTCGTACGATCGTCATAAGGCCATGATCCGACCAGTCTGGCGTGGAAGTCAAATGACACTTTGAGACAGCTTGATCCAGCGCGGCTTTTGTCGCTAAACCCCGGCGAACTCTTTTCCGGTGAGGTTATTTGCAATACTGTATATCCATACATATACTCTATCCATCATCACCAAGAGGAGGCCATCATGGCTGTCGAGATCAAATATGTGGTTGTTCGTGGGGGAGTGGAAAAAATGACCTTTGCCAGCAAAAAAGAGGCCGATGCCTATGACAAGCTGCTGGATACGGCCGATGAGTTGATGACCCTGTTGGCTGGCGCCCCGATCGAGCTGGCACCAGAGCAGCAAGAGAGTCTGGCATTCTACCTGGCAGAGCAGCGTGATGTGCTGCAAACCCTGCTGCGTGGCGGCAAAGTTCAGGCTGGCACGAAAGAGGAAGAGACTCCAGCAGCCAAGCGCAAGGAGAAGCCACTCAAACAGGTGGCCTGATTGCACAGACCTTACTCTCGGGATAAATGGCTCAACGCATTCACTTTATTTGCATTTAAAACAATTTTCACGGCTATTTGCCCCGAGAATTTTTGAACCATGCTGCATATCCCATGCATAACTGAATAGCGTGCACCACTGAGCGACATCAGCCAGATCTATGAGGAAATAATGAGCAAACAGTGGAGAGAACGTTATCCAGATCGCTCCCGGTGACCTTAATCAGCAACAACAAGAGGCAGTACCAATCCCAATAGAAGCCGCATTAATGTATCACGAGCCCTTGTCTATCAACTCGGCTCATATCGATTCATCTCATCATCAACAAGCAACACCATGACTCAACAACCATTATCCTTGCCGCCAGCCATGCCGCTGTTTGACAGCCTTATCTATCTGGAGGCCGGTAACCCACAGGTCAATCAGTACCTTGCCAACCTCAGCCTCAACGATGTACCCGATGCCGGTCTGGTTTACGAACTGGCGGTCGATTGGCTGCTGGAGCAGCGCAACAGCGAAAACAACTACAAAACCTATCGCAGCGAACTGACCACTTTTTTGCACTGGTGCTTTCGCGAGGCGGCCATCAGCCCGAAAGATCTCACTCGCCGCATCATGATCCGCTATCTCGACTACTGTCAGTCCCCCCCTGACGAGTTGATCGCCTATCGCAACGTGGCGCAGTTTGTCCTCGACAAGGAGTGGGGAGAGCGGTTGCCCAATCCGCAATGGCGACCGTTTCTCGGCAAGCGGGAGCTGGGCCGCACCTTGCCCTATCGCCTGAGCGAGCAGGCGATGAAGACCAAGCTGGCCATTCTGTCGGCCTTCTTCCAGTTCCTGATCCAGGAGGAGTACATGGACAGGAATCCCGCTCTGCTACTGCAGCGGGTCAAACGGCCGCAACAGCTGGAGGCCGATGATCAGGTGCAGGCCTTCAGCGAGTTGCAGTGGTCATACGTGATGCAGGCTGCCGATACCCTTGCCAACGACCATCCGGAGCAACACGAGCGCAGCCGTTTTCTCACCATTCTGATGTACGCCTGCTATCTGCGGATCTCTGAGGTTGCAGCCCGGCCGGGCTTTACCCCAGTGATGGGGCAGTTCAGGCGGGATCGTAAAACCGGCGTCTGGGGCTACTTTATTCCGCAAAGCAAGGGGGGCAAAC